>JALYPT010000038.1 GCA_030856205.1 bacterium
AAGCGCACAGCCATTACTTGCATGGGTGTGTTTTTGATGAGAAATAATTTACAGATGACCGCAACGCAAGAGGAGTTGGAAGATTTTGCAGTGAAAGTTGCGACAGACAAACTGGATGTGCCGACCATTGCTACTTGGTTGAAATCCAAATCAAAAAAGGCATAAAACGATGGTAAAATAGTAGAGATGAGTTTGATTCCAAAGAGATACTTTCATGATAGATGGGCGCTGTTATTCTTAACGATTAACTCTTTTCTTGTTGGGCTGATCTCGGTTGCGATTTTGCTTCGGCTTGATAGCGCAAAAGGCGAGGGCTACATCACGCAGTATCGTTCTAACCTTGGCGTGAATCAGTTTCAATCTGGTGAGGGAACCGTTTTTCTGACATTTATCGCGTTTTCTGTTCTGGTTTTGGTTATTTCAACCATGCTGAGCATGAAGGTTTATGAAAATCACAGACAGTATGCCATAAGTGCATTGGGAATGTGTTTGATGCTACTCGTTATGGTGTTTTTTGTCTCTAATGCACTGCTTGCGCAGGGTTAAAATGGTAGACATAGAAATACCTTTGGCCAAGGACCGCGACAAAAGATATCGATTTTTTGAAATTCTACCGGGGGCACTAAGTTGGACAATACTAATCGGACCTTTTATTTTGGCTTGGTTCTACCCGGTTGTTCTAGTTGTGTTTATTTTGACCTATTTTTTGATCTGGTTTTCTAGAGCAATTGGCTTAAATGTTAGATCAATTCAAGGCTACCGCGAGATGCAAAGACATATGAAATATGACTGGACGCGAATGTTAGAGGAAATCGATCACCCAGAGATAGAACCGAAAACTACCAGATTTCCGAAGTGGCATTACCGCTTGATCGATCGTTTGCAAGCCAACCCAACTCCTATAAAACCTAGCGAGATCATCCATGCTGTGATTATTGCGGTTTACAATGAGTCAAAAGAAATCATCGAACCGACAATACAGGGGATACTTGATTCGAACTTCGATAGTAAAAAGGTAATTATGTATATTGCTTACGAGGAAAGAGGCGGTGAGGAAACCGAAAAAACTGTAAAAGATTTGATCAAAAAATATGAAGACAAGGTGATGTTTGCTAAGGCCGTAAAGCATCCAACAGATATACCAAACGAGGTGCAAGGCAAGGGGCCAAACATTACTTTTACTGGCAAAGTTATGCTTGAGGACATCAAAAATAAGAATCTGCCGATTGATAAGATTATGGTAACGACTTTGGACTCCGACAACATTCCTCACCCAAACTATTTGCCAGCTTTGACCTATACTGTTTGCGCTACGCCAGATCCTCACCGTGTCAGCTATCAACCCATCCCAATTTATACCAATAACATCTGGGATGCACCGGCACCGATGAGAGTAATTGCTACTGGTAACTCGTTTTGGATGGTGGTTCAGTCATTGCGCCAACATGTGCTTAGAAACTTTGCTTCGCATGCCCAAAGTTTACATGCTTTAACAGAGACAGATTTTTGGTCAACCCGAACTATTGTGGAGGACGGCCACCAGTTTTGGCGATCGTACTTTAGATTCGACGGTAACTACGAAGTTTTTCCAATTTTTGTGCCTGTTTATCAAGATGCGGTTTTGGCAGGTAACTTCAAAAAGACCGTGATTGTTCAATTCAAACAGCTTCGTCGGTGGGCCTATGGTGCTTCGGATGTTTCTTACTTTGCCCAAAAAGCTTTTATGTCGGACAGCAAAGCACCTTTGTACGATCGAATCTTCAAGTTTGCTCGTTTGTTAGAAGGGCATGTCAGTTGGGCGACCGCACCCTTGATTTTGATCGGCGCTGCATTTGTTCCAATCTTGGTTAGTCCAGACAATTTTGCGGCCAATCAACTACCTCTGATAGCCAGCAACATTCAGCGCATTGCACTATCGGGAATTTTAGTCACTTTGTTCTTGAGTGTAAAGGTGTTGCCACCAAAGCCAGAGCGATATAAACACCATCGGACATTCTTTATGCTGATTCAGTGGGTTTTGCTTCCGTTCACCACAATATTCTTTAACTCTTTCGCCGCAATCAACTCTCAGACTCATCTGATTTTCGGGAAGTACCTCGACGTCTTCGAACACACCACCAAAGTCAAAAAATAACCTGCCTATAAGGGGTGGAGGGCGCCATATTGGGCGCTGGCGACTTTGTCGAAGCGGTTTAGGGCGGTGAGGGTTGTGCTGATGATTTGGTGACGAGTGACCTGCGGGCCTTTGATTTGGTCGATAACCCTAGCGATTACTGTGTCTGTCAGGCTCCTTGCGTCCTCATGGGGGTTGCCTCGGTGTCTAAACGTCTCTTTAATACTCCCGAGTAGTTTGGCCTCTGAGAAGGGGCGAAAGCCTGTTTTGGACTTATAGATCAATGACTTACTCAGGTCGATTTGCTCGGTAGTGGTAAAAACAGCGCCGCAGTCACCGCAATTCCTACGTCGCCAAACGTTATTGGCCTTTTTTTGCAGGCGGGAGTTGCTAACAGATAGGGCCGAGCCACAGTAGATACATTTCATTCATAAGCATAATAAACCTTGAGCAAAACCATGTCAACATATTGACATCACCCTGTAGAAATCGCGGTGGATAACTTTCCCCAAACTGTGTGTAAACAAAAAGCTCCCCCGCAGTCTTTCGATTACAGGGGAGCGCCCACGTTCTTGTTATATGTTCTACTTGGTGGCTGTTCGTACCCGTCGCACACGGTTGATCCGCCTGTTTCCGGTTACAAAGTTCAACTCCTCGTAGAACAGTTTGAAGCCCTTCAAAGAAGGCTTCTGGCTAACTGTACTCAAATATGAGTCCTCGTTTAACTAGACAATCATAGCATCTCAAACCCTTTGGGTCAATACTTTCACCCCTGTTAATGCTTAAGGTTAATTGAGCTACCTCTGTTATAATGTATTTATGTTTAAAGTCTTGAGTAACAGAGATGGAGTACGAACTGGAGTTCTCTCTACCAGAGTGGCTGATGTAAAAACTCCTACATTCATGCCTGATGGCACCCGTGGAGCGGTAAAGAGTTTGACGCCCGAGCAGGTTCGTTCAACTGGGGTAGAAGTGGTTTTGGCCAATACTTATCATTTGCATCTGACCCCTGGCGAGAAGACGATCAAAGCGCTTGGCGGGTTGCATGGGTTTTCTAATCAGACGTTGCCGATTCTGACTGACAGTGGTGGATTCCAGGTTTTCTCTTTGGCGCACGTCAATAAGACTGACGAAGAAGGTGTGACATTTAAAGATCCTGTAACTGGTGATGTGGTAAAGCTGACCCCCGAGAAATCGATTCAGATTCAGTTTGAGCTGGGTGCAGACATGATGGTGGCGTTTGATGATGTTGTGTCGTTGGACGCGGTGGGGCGGAAGCGAACCCGAGAAGCGTTTGATCGGACGCATCGTTGGCTGGATAGATCTATAGCTGAGTACAACAAACAATGTAAACTCCTCAAGAAAGAAAACCAAAAAGCATTACCGATATTGTTTGGGGTAGCACAAGGTGGTTTGGACAAGCAACTACGAAAGAAGTCACTTGAGTACATTCAATCAACAGAGGTAGGAGGAATTTCGGTTGGCGGCCTTAGCGTAGGAGAGTCCAAAAAAGAGATGTATGAAATTATTCGGTTCCTTGGCCCGCTTTTGGATCCAAAACGCCCACATTTCTTGATGGGAGTTGGCGATCCACCAGATATGAGAGTAGGAATAGAGAACGGAATCGACATGTTCGACTGCGTCATCCCAACCCGCAACGCCCGCCACGGCTCGGTCTGGATTACAGGCGACAAGCGTTTAAACCTAAAAGGCGCCAAGTTTGCCAAAGATACCTCTGTTATTGACCCAGAGTGCGATTGCACAACCTGCACGGGCGGATACAGCCGGGGATTCATTCGGCATCAGTTCAAAGTTGGCGAACCACTTGCCGGAACACTTTGTTCCATACACAATATCCGCTACCTCCAACGCCTCTGCGAAGAATACAGGGATTGATCTACAGGGGTGGATGGTGTAAGATAAGCCTGTTAAGAGTTGCGCGGGACATTTACATTTTAGGGCGGTTAGCTCATTTGGCTAGAGCGCTTCATTGACGTTGAAGAGGTGACAGGTTCGAATCCTGTACCGCCCACCAGATCCTTCTTTAATAGGGAGGTATTTTTTTGTCTAATTTTTCTAGCTGTTCAGGACTGGTACGATGTGGTTAGTTAAGTGTGAAATTAATTGTGGATAAATTGCAAAAAAAGTACTAGCATTTTACGGCTAGTGGCTGTAATATTGTTTGTAGGTGAAGTTCAGGCAGGTGTTGCCAAACAAACCATACAAAGTCCCGGAAAATAGTTGAGATTCATGCGAGAAACCTCAACTATTTTTCATTTCAGGCAAAAAACATTCCATTTTGGTAACAGGGTGCTATACTGAGGTCAAGCAGAGAGATGGTCTAACCAGCCGTTGAGCTTCGTCGACGTGATGACAAAGGTACGACAACCAAGGTCATAAGAGTAAATGTCTAGGTGGAACCCCCATATTTTTGGGCCCGGACACAGGTATAACGCCTGTGTTTTTATTTTTAATCATAATTAGGAGACGAAGATGGACGACAAGTTACACTCAATGAGACACAGTCTCGCGCACATTTTGGCAAACGCTGTTTTGCACCTCTGGCCGGAGGCAAAATTTGGCGTTGGACCGGTGGTAGAGAACGGCTTTTATTACGATATTGATCTTGGCAAAACCACCATTTCTGAAGAAGATTTTGACAAAATCGAAGCCGAGATGAAAAAGATTATTGCTGAGGATCAGCCGTTCAAAGAGCATTTTATGGATATTGATCAGGCGATTTTGTGGGCAAAAGAAGAAGATCAGCCGTATAAAGTTGAGCTGTTGAACGACCTTAAGCGGGCAGGTACCACTGTTGCAAAAGATCTAAGCGAAGACGAGATGGGAACAATAGCCACCGCAGGCGAAAGCAAGCTAGACCGTGTTGGATTCTACACCAATGGCGACTTCACCGACCTCTGCCTGGGGCCTCACGTTGAATCTACTGGTAAGGTTGGCGCGTTCAAGCTTATGCGAGTTGCCGGCGCTTACTGGCGAGGTAAAGAAGATAACGCCCAAATGCAACGAATCTACGGTGTTGCGTTCGAAAACGACAAAGACCTACGTAAGCACTTAACCATGCTTGAAGAAGCCAAAAAGCGGGATCACAGGAAGTTAGGTGATAGTCTAAACATGTTTTTTATAACAGAGGACGTTGGGGCAGGATTGCCGCTGATGATGCCACGAGGTGAGCGTGTAAAACGTGTGCTTATGGATTACATGCGAGAAAAGGAAGAAGCTAGGGGTTATCAATACGTTTCTACCCCTGTTTTATCACAAGAGCAGCTGTATCAACGATCTGGCCATGCTGATTACTTCACAGAGGATATGTATGCAACCGCCGAGGACGCAGAAGGGCATAAGTTTTATTTGGCACCAATGAACTGCCCGCATCACCACATGATTTTTGAGCGGATGGTGGACAGTTATCGTGATCTACCTCTGAGATTAAGCGAACATGCCGGTCTTTATCGCTATGAATTGTCTGGAACTTTAACTGGTTTGATTCGAATGCGCGGACCGATTACCCAAAACGATTCGCATACTTATGTAACCAGAGATCAATTAAAGGAAGAGTTCAAAGAAATCCTGGAGCTTTTCCGGGAAGTTTACAAAGAAACAGGGGTAAAAGATTACTGGTTTAGATTGTCATTGCCAGACTTTGACAAGGATAAGTTCGCCGAGAATCAAGAACAATGGGACTTTGCCGCAGAGGTGATCCGAGAAGTGTTAGAGCAGTCTGATTTGCCGTTTGTGGAAGGTGTTGGCGAAGCCGCATTTTATGGGCCGAAGCTAGATGTTCAGACCAAAAACGTTCTTGGCAAAGAAGATACGATCGCAACAGTTCAGATAGATGTACTTGTGCCAGAACGAATGGGCTTAACTTACATCGACGACAAGGGAGAGAAGCAGTATCCATACGTTATCCATAAGAGCATTATGGGCGCGTTTGAGCGGTTTATGGCGTTCTTGCTTGAAATGACAGCCGGTAACCTTCCATTGTGGATGTCGCCGGAGCATGTGCGCTTAGTGAGTGTTAATCAAGAAGACGGGACTGTTAAGTTTGCTCAAGAGGTTGCGGCTAAAGCTCGCGAAGCAGGCCTTTGGGTAGAAGTCGACAACGATAACGAATCTGTGGGCAAGAAGATTCGCGGGGCTGAGGTGATGAAAGTGCCTTATACGATTGTGGTTGGAGAGAAAGAGATTGAATCTGGCAAAGTCACTCCTCGAGTACGCAAAGACTTGGCTGACGTCGAAAACCAGAAATCTCAATCTGTTGATGACTTCATCAAAATGGTTGTCCAGCAAAAATCCACTCGCTCAATGTAAGCAAGGTTGTAAATCTTACGTAGGACAATCAACAATTCCTCTGATAAACTTCGCTTATGAGCAAAGAAATTTTGGCGCTAGATAAAGACGAGGTGTTTTTTCCATTCATAGCCACATTTATTGATGATCATAACAGAGAATTTGGAACGGAAGCTTCTACAGTTCAGGCTTCTTATGATTTCGAGGATTTCTTAGAAATTAGTAGGGATGAAGTTATTAAACGAGTGCATGATTTTACTTTCAAGGGTCACGTTGGTGTGGAACCGGTTGAAGGTGCGATCGATGGAATCCATCGACTCAATGATCGATTTGATTTGGTTGTTGTGACAGCTCGGCACCCGATGTTTCGGCCTCAGAGTGAAGAATGGATTGAGACACATTTTCCTGGAGTGTTCAGTGAACTACATTTGATCGGTTTCCCTGATACAAACGAGCATCACAGACCAAAAGTAGAGGTTTGCCAAGAGATTGGTGCAATTGGTCTAATTGACGATTCTTTATCAAACGTAACATCGGTAGCGGAAGCTGGCTTGCAAGGTGTTTTATTTGGTGATTATGGTTGGAATCAGACAGAGATATTGCCGAGTGGAGTGATCAGGGTGCGTGATTGGCAAGAAGTTGCCGAGCACTTCGGGGTTTAGGGACGATGTTCAGGAGTTGGTGCGGCAGATTCCTGGGGGGAAGGTGATGACGTATGGGCAGATTGCGGCAATGTGCGGTCGGCCGCGGGCAGCTAGGATAGTTGGTGGGATTGCTCATTTTGGTGATCCGGAATTGCCTTGGCAGAGAGTGGTAAAAAAAGATGGCTTTCTAGCAGAAGGTTATCCCGGCGGGATTGCCGGGCATCAAGCGGCGCTTGAAAACGAAGGCATAAAGTTCAAGAATGGTAAAATAGACATGAGTAAGCATTTATGGAAGATAGACCTTTAATTGTAATAGTTGGGGAGACGGCCAGTGGTAAAACTGGTTTGGCTATTGAGATTGCGGAGAAGTTTAACGGTGAGATTGTTTGCGCGGACTCGCAGACGATCCGCCGAGGAATGGATATTGGAACGGCCAAGCCAACCGCTATTGAGCAGGCCGAGGCGCGCCATCATCTGTTGGACGTGGTTGATCCGTATGAAAATTTCAGTGTAGCCGACTTTAAAAAACTTGCGCTTAAAGCCATAAGCGATATAGAGTCACGAGGAAAACTGCCGATTTTGGTTGGTGGAAGTGGAATGTATATCGACAGTGTGATATTTGACTATGAGTTTCGTGAGCCCGGTGATCCGACCAAGCGCGAGGAACTAGAAGCTATGACAGTAGAAGAGTTGCAACAGATTATTACGGATAACAGTTGGCCGATGCCTAAGAACGAGCAAAATCCAAGGCATTTAGTTCGAGTGATCGAGGCAGAAGGTAAGTTGCCAAAGCCGAAAAAGATGCGTGATAACACCTTGGTTCTTGGTTTGACGCTGGATCCAGAAAAGCGAGAAGTCAAAATTTCTAAACGAGTAGACGGAATGTTTAAACAAGATTTACTCTCGGAAGTGAAGGTGATTATTAACAAATATGGACCACCTCCAAAGACGTTTGACGCTATTGGTTACCGTGCAGTTATGGGCAACTTGAACAAAAAAAGCGTGCTAGATTTGGAGGCTGCAAAAGCCGAATTTATTACGGGCGACAAGCAACTTGCCAAAAAACAACGCACTTGGTTTAAACGCAATAAAAGTATTCATTGGCTTAAAAACAGGGGTGAAGCACAAGCTTTGGTTAGTGAATTTCTGAACAAACCATAAATAGTACGTTTTGAACAAATTTGTTACAATGTACTTTAGAAGTGGGTAGATGTATAAAAAACTTGTCATGGAGGCATTATGATCGATCAACTTTTTGGTTCAAAGACACGTGTGAAGCTACTAAAACTGTTCTATAGCAACCCAAACCGTTCTTTTTACGTTAGAGAAATTACTCGGAAGATTGATGAGCAGATAAATTCTGTGCGCAGAGAGCTAGCCAACTTGCTTAGTATTGGCATAATCACATCTGATGATTCTAAAAACAAAGTTTATTACGAAGTAAATCAAGATTTTGAAATGCACAATCCATTGGCAGAGATGTTTGGTGGCAAACCAATCGCTGCAAAAAGTAAAAAGGCATCTAAAGAAAATGCAAAAGACAAAGAAGAGCAGGTTGTTGCAGATGAACCAACGCTTACAGAGGAACAAAAAGATGTTGCGGCTATCGGAAATGTCGAGCTAGCCCTACTAACAGGTCAGTTCACTAGAGACGAAACTGCCGGAGTAGACTTGGTCATAGTTGGAAACGTGAACCAAACCAACACCGACAAGTACATCAAGGAGCTGGAAAAGAAAGAAGGCAAAGAACTTCGCTATGCTGTAATGGACCTGAAGGAGTTTCAATACAGAAAACAGGTGAAAGACCGTTTCATTAATGGACTATTTATGTCAAAATACCAAGTGTTGATAGATAAACACAAAATTTTGGAGGAAAAATAGTGGACATTTCATTTCATGGGGCGAACTGTATAAGGATAAACACAAAAAAAGCGTCGATCACAATCGACGACAATCTTAAGAAGTTAGGCGGAAGCAATGTTGCCAAGAAAGACGACATTGTACTGTATACATCAGAGTCACTGGTGGGCGATCCAAAGGAACCAAAGACGATTATTGCCATGCCTGGAGAGTATGAGATTTCTTCCACAGCCATTATTGGCATTCCGGCGCGGGCGCATATGGACGAAGAGGGTAAGAAGACGGCAACAATTTATAAAATTGTTGCAGGAGAGCTACGGCTGTTGGTTGTTGGTCACATTCATCCTGATCTACCAGAGGAAACTCTAGAAAAGATCGGCACGACAGATATCTTAATCGTGCCTGTAGGTGGTAACGGCTACACTCTAGACGCGCTCGGGGCGTTGAAGATAATCAAGAAGGTTGAGCCAAAGATTATTATTCCAACTCATTTTGGTGACAAAGATTTAAAGTTTGAAGTACCACAGGCCGACCTGGCTGACGCTCTAAAGGGATTGAGCATGGAAGCCTCAGAAACTATTGATAAACTCAAGCTAAAGAGCACAGACATCCCAGAGAACACCAAACTCATCGTCCTCGAAAAGAAATAGAAATTATTTAGAAGCTTTGGCTGCGGCTTTTTTGGTTTTTGGAGATTCGATTAGGCCTTTTTTACGAAGGGTTCGAATAGCTTGTGTGCTTAGTTTCATCTTAACTTTTTTGCCGTCAATAATAAGAGTTTTCTTCTGTAGATTTGGCTTCCAGACTTTGTTAGTCTTTCTTTGAGAAAAGGATACGTTGTGTCCGTATTGCTTGCCTTTTCCTGTTAGATCACACACTTGCATTACAGAGAGGTATTTTACAGGTTTCAGAGGTGATTGTCAACACGGGTGCTATACTAATTGTAATGACAAATGGATTAGATGGTTTTGGGTTTTTAGCAGCGGTTATTGGTACGCTAGTTATCTCTGTAATCGTACATGAATATATGCATGGTTACGTGGCTTACAAACTAGGGGATATGACGGCCAGTGACGCAGGGAGGTTGACGTTCAATCCCCTAAAACATATTGATATTTGGCTAACCGTGCTTTTGCCGTTGGTCTTGATTTTGATCGGTGCACCTCTGCTTTTGGCTGCAAAACCGGTTCCGTTTCAACCGCAAAACCTTCGAAATGGGGATAACGGGGTTGGCATGGTCGGCGCTGCCGGTCCGCTGACTAACTTAACGCTAGCAGTTTTGGCATCCATACCTTTGTTACTCGGAATTGTTTCAACAGGGGTGATATTAGACATACTGATTTTGTTTGTAACGATAAATGTGGCATTGTTTGTGTTCAACATGATCCCAATTCCGCCTTTGGACGGATCACGAGTACTTTACACCATTGCTCCAGATCCTGTCAGGAACTTGCTTCGGCAAATCGAACCGTACGGCTTCTTTTTGTTGATCGCATTCATCTTTACAGGCGTGCTCTCGCCACTGTTAATTACGCTCAACGATTTCTTTTTGAATATCCTCGTTCCCTGAGGTGTACAATGAAGGTGTCGGGGCTCAAATTGATTATCTTATAAGATTTTATAGGGAGCTCAACACGATTTCAGCCGTGGTTGAAATATGCGAGCACCCACCTGGATTTTCCAGATTAATCACACGAGCTCCGACTTTTTAATTTAGAAATAATGTAGAATGGGTAGTAATGAAGACGTTGAAGTTTAATCATATAGAGGCGGTGAATATCCAAAAGGGTATTCAAACCGCAACACTGCGTATGAAGGATGAGAAGGACATTTCTGTGGACGACGTCCTTGAAATTGTTGATCAGGTGCAGGAGTCTGATGAAAGCACGTGGAGGGTGATTGGAAAGGCGACTGTGGATGAGGTTCATGTTCGCAGAGCCAAGGATCTACCTCTGGAAGGCGAAGGTTTTGAGCAGTTTGGGTCGCTTATTGATCTATACAACAAGCTAGAGGTTTTCTACGGAGATCCGATCAAGGACGACACACATGTGAAGGTGATTCGATTTACGTTTACGCCATACGAAGAAGAGAAGAAGTTTGGAGAAGATCAACCAATAGAGGGTCAAGTGGCCGAAATGAAACTCTATAGTGACGGCGGCTCCAGAGGTAATCCTGGACCTTCTGCCAGCGGTTTCGTCCTCATGGATATGAACGGCACAATCTTGGAATCAAACGGCGAGTACCTCAACGTCACCACCAACAATCAAGCAGAATATCATTCTTTGTTCATTGGCCTCGAGAGGGCATATCAGATGGGCGCAAAAGTTGTTCACAGCTATATGGACAGTTTGTTAGTGGTCAATCAGATGAAGGGTAAGTGGAAGGTGCGAAACCAGGAGTTATTGGCGGCGCACCAGAGAGTGAACTCGCTCGTGCACGACTTTGAACGTGTTACGTTTCAGCACGTTCCCAGGGAGCTCAATACTTTAGCCGATGCTGAAGTCAACAAAATCCTCGACAACCTCCACGGCAAAAAACATTAGCATATATACTGACACCGAGGTCAATAAAAATCCACGACAGCATCAGTGGCAAAAAATAGCGGGTAATTTAATGCATATAAGGAAAGCAAATATACGACAATTATAATTTTGCTGAATACATTTTAAAAGTATTTGTGCAAACATATCATGCAAATCACCTATGCACCGCCCCTGTTAATGCATAGGTAATAGATAAGCTTTACATAGGTATCCGCTAATGCTAAAATAACACTAGAGTACAAAAAAGTAATACAAAAATTGTACTCAGCTATTAATAAAAAACAATGAAAAAACGCAAGATAAATATTACTTTGCTAGGCTCTACCAGTCCGTTGGCAGGTCAATTTATGGCGTCGACAGGTCAAGATCTCATTTCTATTAGTCAATCAGCTAAAATACTTGGTGTTTCCATCGATACCGTTCGCCGCTGGGACAAAGCTGGCATCTTGCATTCAATCCGACCGGATGGAAAAAATCGCTACTTCTCTCTAAAACTACTGGAGAAAGTAAAGTATTCTAGGCCGTTGACTATATCTGAAGCCGCCCAAAAGCTTAATGTATCTCAAACAACGCTCAGACACCTAGAGAAAAAAGATGTCATTAAGCCCAAGCGTAATGTTAACGGCGAACGCATATATGATAGACAAATCCTAGAGAAATTTATGCAATCAGACTATTTCTTACGCAGAAACGATGTAAAATCTACAATAATACCAGATTTGACGGATAAAATATTGCCGACTACCCCAGTAATTAGTGTGTTACCTCAAAAAACGTTAGATGTTGAAAAAAACACAACAAAGTCTAGTAACTCGAGCATTATTTCCATTTTTGATAAAACCCAGGGCAACTTAGTCTTCACCTGGTTTATAGGAGTAAGCGCCATGCTGGCCGGCATGATTCAGTTCTTGTTCCCTGCTTATGCTCAAACAATTAACTTTAAGCCATACCTAGGTGTCTGGTTTGTTATCAAAAGCCTGTTAATTGTAAGTGGTGCCACCTTTGTTTTAGCGAAAATTGCCGGAGAACAGTACAAGGCAATTTATAAGTTCTCAGCAGTAGTTCTAGTTTGTTTGTGGCTGACACAGGCCTACATATTTATGCGGACTGGTAACTCAATTAATATGTTAACAAGCTTAACGATGTCATTAGCAGTGCTGTCGCTAATAATAAAAGTCAGCGGATTCCTTAGGTTTGGTGCCCTGGTAAACCTGTATGCATTAGCCATTGGCACCACGTTCTTATTAAAACCTAGTCTCTTTCCGTCAGCAATAATATCGCAGTTTATTTCAGATAACAGAAGAATTGCCGCGCTAATATGGCTTGGGGCGGTTACAGCGCTAATTCTGGCCCTAGGCTATGGGCGAATAAAACGAAACCTTAACATAACTTTAGCCTCAATGTATGCAATCTCTCTTAGCTTTCTTGTCTATACGGCATTTGCCATTGCCTATAATTACTGGGGCCAAGCGTCCGTAACTGCAACTATGGGTGTTTTTGCGGTTCTTTTTCTCTACGAGCGGGAATTTAAAGCCATTACTATCGGCAAGCAATTGCGATTTAGACACAGTCTATTTGTGTTTCTGACAATTCTTGCTGTCGGCTCTACGGCGGTCTTTTACATGCAGACAACTTTTAAAAATTCCGTGGTTAAGCAGAATGAACAAGTAGTCCAGGCTGCAACGGTTATTGTCAACTCAGAAATAACAAACACCAAACAGTCTGTTGTCCACATTGGCCAAGACGAAGAATTAATAAAGCTAATGTCTTCAGGTGTAAGAGAACCGGCGAGTAGCGAAACATTATTGGCTAACTCTTTACAAAGATTTCCTACCTTGCGGCGGGTTGGGCTTAGTGATCAAAATGGCAAGGTCATAGATATTTATCCAAACGATAAAAACTTTGCGGGTCAGGATTTGTCAATGCACCAATACTCCAAGGAAGTAATAGCTGGCAAAAGCCTATCTGTTTCCGAAGCAATTCAGCCCGTTGTGCCAGGTGGTCTGCCGTCGGTCATTTTTTCTGCGCCAGTTTATGATAAAAACGGCCAGTTCTTAGGAGCGGTTTTCGGTTTCTTAGATTTAGTAGGTTTAAAATCCAAACTGGATAAAATAGACGTGGCCGAAGGCGGTGGTTTCGTGATGGCGGACCAACAACAGAAAATTTTACTTCATGATGATCCACAATACTTATTACAACCGATTGGAAATGATTCTGCATCGCAGCATGGTCTTAAAGGCCAAACAGGACATATGGAAGGTTATGACGAAGCTGGGCAACTCTCATTACAAAGTTTTTCGCCTATTCAGGGAATAAACTGGAGTATCGTTGCCCAGCAGCCCGTAAGCGAAGCAATAGCCGACAACAACTCCAGTTTGTTCATTATTTTCTTGGCGACTATACTATTGGCCATCGGTTCATTGGTGGTTGATAAAAATACTGGACGACAACCCAAGTACATACACAAACTTTTACCTAGATCAGATACTGGCTTTGTTCCAACAACAGTTGTATTAATTTCAACATTGTTGTTAATCGCAATAATTGGTGGAAGTAGCGTACTTAGAGAATATGATAAGGCCACCCGAGAGAGACAGCATCTGGAATCTAGCCTAAAGGTAACCCCATCTCTGCTAGATGAGAAAAAAATCCAAACCGCGGTGTTAACAGGGGATATAATTGGGACAGCAGCACTTGAAAAAGAAGGGTTCTCTTACTTTAAAGTCCAGGAAGGTAGTATAAGCAATAATTCAATTGTAGGTGAGTCTCAAATTGAGTTTCAAAATGGCAACCAAGCCATAATAGACAGTGACGGGGCTATAGATCAGTTCAATCTTAAGAACGGTTCGGTAACCTCTGCCAATGTGCTCGAGCCAGGGGCAGTAAATTTGAGGCTTTTTAACGGTGAAAAAGTCACGCTTAAAATACTAGAAGGTACTATTATTGAAGGCCAACTTACAGGACCCATAAAAGCTCAAGTTTATACTACTACTACTACTACTACTACTACTACTACTACTACTACCGGCAACCTTATTACAGGCATAGTAAAAAATGGTAGGCTAGACAAAGTTAGGATCTTTAATAGTGATGTAAAAATCTCAGATCTAACTGTCTACTTAGTCCAACGCTTTTTGTATACTTCGTCCCAGAACAGTTTAAATAATGTTTTAGGTACTAACACTGAAGATGAAACTAGTGGGAATGAGCAAAGCAGAGATTACTTCCAAACCTTAGACGATAAAATCCTGGATTCTCAGCTCTTTTTTGACTTTGATGAGGGCGTTATTTACTTTAAGCCACGCTCAAAACTAGTGAGTTTGGACGAGAGGTTAATAATTAATAGCAAGGGCTCCTTAAACATATTGTCTTTAGACTTGCCAGAGCTTATTGGCAGTAACATTACGGGCCGTGCTTTAGCAATAGACTCAGTCGATAGCACTCATATTATAGACGGCAGCATTGATACAGCAGATATTGCTTCCGGTGCTATCACGATGGCAAAAATCAGTTCTGATGTATTGCTCGGTGATATAACTGCCATAACGGCTGCCGGCGGCTTAACTGGCGGCGGTTCAAGTGGTTCGGTGGGCTTGGCTGTGGGCGCCGGTAATGGCATAACGGTCAGCGCAGATGACATTGCTGTTCGGTTAGACACTACAGCTGCTGATGGTGCCAACTCCTCCTCAGTATCGGGGCTAGAATTTAGTGGCGGTGAACTATCTTTGCTCAGGGGCTGTGCAGCCAACGAAATTCTTAAATGGGATAACACTGCATTTGAATGGGCTTGTGCAGCCGACGCCGGTGGAGGTCTCTCCGATGCCGATTATGGTGACATAACCGTATCAGGCGCTGGCACAGTCTGGACTGTAGACGCCAACTCTGTCGCCCTCGGTGCCGATACTAATGGTAACTATGTAGCCACCGGGGCTTCTGGTAATGGGGTGTCATTAACCGGTGGTGGCTCCGAAGGAGCAACTCTAACTGCCGCTCTCGGCGCCCTAACCTCCGATTGGAACCAAACCGGCGCCTTTGACATTGTTCTAAACAATGCCGACTCCCAGATACAGATACTAGAATCTGATGGCGGTGCTTCCATTGGTACTATAGACGTTGGCGCTTTGGCTGGTGATGCCACCTACACCTTTGCCGGTGCCAGCGGTATTGTCTTTACCACCGGGAACTACACTGGTACCTTAGATGCTGTCTATGTAAACGTTGGTGAATCACCAGCGGCCGGCGATATTACCGGTTCATTCTCCGGTGGCTTAACCATCGCCGCCAATTCCGTAGCCCTCACCACCGAAACCACTGGGAACTACACCCAGTCCATAGCTGATGCCGGTAACGGCACAGTTACCGTTACTAACGGCTCAACCGAAGGTGGGGCAGTTACCCTAGATGTTATTGACCTTAACTGTACTA
>JALYPT010000021.1 GCA_030856205.1 bacterium
GTTTCTGCCAGATGTGTATGTAACATGCGATGTCTGTGAGGGAAAGCGCTATAATCGGGAAACCATTGATGTGACTTATAAAGGGAAAAATATCTATGAGGTTTTGAAGATGACAATCGATGAAGCAGTCGACTTTTTCAAGAATCATCATAATATTTATACGAAATTAACATTTTTACAGCAAGTTGGATTAGGCTATATCGAACTTGGTCAACCAGCGCCAACGTTCTCGGGTGGAGAAGCACAGCGTATCAAGCTCGCCAACGAACTTTCACGGCGTGATACAGGGCGTACTGTGTATATTCTCGATGAGCCAACAACCGGCCTGCATTTTTATGATATTCAGAAGTTGCTAAATACACTGCACCAATTAGTTGAAAAAGGGAACACGGTAATTATTATTGAGCATAACTTGGATGTCATCAAAAATTGCCAGTACATAATCGACCTCGGCCCAGAAGGGGGCGAAAAAGGTGGACAGATACTGTACCAAGGCGCAATTGAAGGGATTTACGATATTCCAAATTCAGATACGGGTAAGTATTTGAAGAAGTTTAATAATTGACCATCCTCTTTAGAAGGATCAGAAGATGGTCAACGTTTTGTGGCAGATATGCACACTCCGCTAGGTCAAAGACCTAGCATCGCGCGCGCACCCGCCGGTTTACTCGCCAGGGCAATGCTCATAGCCCTGGCTATCCGTCCAGCAGGCTTCACCTGAAAGCCCTCTCCAATATCCTTGGCCAGCGCGAACAGTGCTATTCCAAGTGTTCTTGGCTTTTTGCCGCGTCTGTTCTCCCATATCATTTGCAAAATTGGACATGGGGTCATCTTGCGGAGCCGGAGTTGGCACCGCACGGGCATCGATTGCCCGGCAATGCAAATTGCGTTTCCGCAAACTCGGAAGTGTTGGACACCCTTCGGCGTCGTACACTGCTCCGTTTCGATAAGTCTCTTGCGCTTTCGCAGTTAGCGGGGTTGCAAGCCCTGCGAAGACTGCGATCGCGCAAATGAGCAAAGCGATTTTTTTCATGAGGTTTCCCTTTTTGGGTTTAAGTTTCAGTAAGTGTGTTTCTACATAGATGTTTAGACTGTGATACCATGGTAAAGTTACAAATATAGTTTTTAACTATGGTTAGAATGACCTCTTTTAAAAAACTCTAGGATGCCCTGCGTGTGGTGGAGAAAGTAAACGGAATGGATTTACTTCAACGAGAAGACGGCGTTTTGTTTGTAAGGAATGTCATCTGTCATTTGTACGAAAGACCGTAAATCTTGTTAGTTTTTCTACTTTTCTTCTCTTTCACTCATTTATCATCGGTACCTTTAGTAAACAAGGGTTGAAAGAAAAAATCCATACTTCAAGAACAACTCTGTGGAGAAAATTTACTCCTTTTTTTGCCTATCTGAGTATTCCGACAGTTATTAAACCTCTGATGATTACATCTCAAGCTTGGGTATATGGAGTAGACGGAAAATGGTTACGACGACAAGGAGTGATTATCATTCACCGAAATATTACTACAAAAGAAATTATCTATTGGTCATATCACAAGAGTGAATCGTACGGAGCGTTCGATATTGACTTAAACCATCTGGTAAAAGCCATGGGTACATACTCACCCATTGGAGCAATTAGTGATTGGAAAGGAGCGATTGTTTCAGCAGTTACTACTCACTGGGAAATTCCTCATCAGCGCTGTTTAACTCATGTAGTCAGGGAAGCAAAACGATATTTGCCTAAACAGAGTAGTTTTACTGGCGTACAAGAACTTCGAGTATTGGCCACGCAACTAATTCATATTTCAACGAGTACTGAAAAAAGGAAATGGATTGTTGGTCTTATCAGATGGGAAAAACAGTATGGTTTTCTTTTAAAAGAAAGAACTATTGGTATTGGCACTAAAAAGAAATGGTGGTATACGCATGGGAATTTACGCCGTGGATGGAGATTGTTAACCTACGATTGGGATCCTTTTTTTGTTCATCTTAACTATCCTTTGATTCCTCACTCCAACAATTCACTGGAGGGAACTATTAGTCAAGCTTCACAAAAATTGTCTATGCATCGAGGTATGAAAACTGCTCAGCAAGTCTCGTTTCTGTTTTGGTACTTTTCATTTACCAGAACAAAAACCAATCATGATCTTAAAAAACTATGGGCTGTCATTAAAAACAAAATTTCCGCCGTTTAAACACACTTATTGAAACATATACT
>JALYPT010000033.1 GCA_030856205.1 bacterium
ATGAAAGAGCAACGAGAACGAAGTAAAACTGCAGCCAAAGGAACATTTAAAGGCGGACTTGGCGGACAAAAGTTAATTCATAAAAAATATCACACAGCTACGCACCTTATGTATGAGAGTCTGCGCCGAGAACTCGGCGATCATGTAATTCAACACGGATCGAATATTACAGAAGAACGCCTTCGTTTTGATTTCAGTCATCCAGAAAAAGTTACTAAAGAGCAATTGCGGCGAGTTGAAGACATGGTTAACGAGCAAATCGAAAAGGACTTGACCGTGACTTTTGAAGAGCATCCGAAAGAAAAAGCATTAAAAGAGCTCAAACCACTTGGTCATTTTGGCGACAGATACGGCGATGTCATTAAGATATATAGAATGCAAAAGGGCGACGGGGAACCGTTTAGTTATGAAATCTGCGGTGGCCCGCATGTTGATCACACCGGTCAACTATCAGATGACGGTAAACGATTTAAGATAAAAAAGGAACAGGCTTCGAGTGCCGGCATCCGCCGGATCAAAGCGGTCTTGGCTTAAGTTTACTGCCTCTGGGCGGTTGTGGTAAAATAACACTACCATTATGCTATTTCGCAAAAATAAAAAATCATCTGACAATTCTTCTAAAAGCAACGAAAAATACATCGTTGGGCTAGACATTGGAACAGAGTTCGTTAAGGCGCTAATAGCCAAAGTTAAAGGGGACACGGCTGAGATTATCGGCGTAGGACGTTCGCACCAAAACTTGGGCGACATGGAGGCCGGTGCGGTGGCCGATATTGCAGGAGTTGTAGCGAATTGCGACAAAGCGTTGAGTCAGGCCGAACAACAAGCCGGTGTAAGTGCTCGAACCGTCATTGTTGGAATCGCTGGTGAACTAGTGAAAGGCACAACGAATACAGTAAAAGCTGTGCGAAGTAATCCAGATAAAGAAATGGATGTAGATGAAGTCCAGAGGATTATTAAGCTTGTTCAAGAAAAGTCTGAAGAGAAAGCCAAACAACAACTGGCTTGGGAAATGGGTGGAAAGCAAGTAGACATAAGGCTTGTCAACTCCGCACTTGTTGAGATTGAAATTGATGGATACAAAGTTACAAATCCAGTAGGATTTAAGGGTCGCGACGTTGTCGTACAGCTTTACACTGCATATGCACCATTGATTCACATAGGAGCGCTTGAGCGCGTTACACAAGAACTAGACCTGGACTTGTTGGCCGTTGCAGCAGAGCCTTTTGCAGTTTCTCGATCAGTTATTGGTGATGATGGCGGAACCATGAGCGCAATACTTATGGACGTCGGTGGCGGAACTACCGATATTGCTGTCTTAAACGACGGAGGCGTTCAAGGAACGAAAATGTTCGGCATAGGTGGCCGGGCTTACACTAGATCGATCGAACGTGAAATGGGCGTAAGCTATGATAAAGCAGAATCCCTAAAATTGGCCGTAGATGGTGAACCTGACAAGCAAAAAGAAGAAGTTAAAGAAGCACTAGGAAAGACAATCGATGTTTGGATAAAAGGGGTTGAGCTAGCACTCAGTGAATTCGACCTGGTTGATCATTTGCCAAATAAAATGTTGCTTTGTGGTGGTGGTTCCAGTTTGGAACTTCTTGTGCACGAGCTGAATGCAACAGATTGGTACAAAGAACTTCCCTTCACAAAAAAGCCAATAGTTCAACATATTGAGCCGAACGAAGTGGTTGGAATAATTGACAAAACCGACTCTGTAACAGATCATACCTTTATCACCGCTCTTGGTTTGGTTCGGGTTGGATTAGATACTTTGACTCAAGATTCAACCAGCGGTTCGATTAAAGAAAAGTTCAACAGGATATTAAACACATGAATGAAGAAAAAGGCAAAGACACAGTTTACGTAGATGTCGACGATGACATTACTGCTGTAATTGAGAAAGTAAAGGGCTCCGAGTCCAATATTGTAGCTCTAGTTCTACCAAAAAAAGCTACAGCTCTGCATAGCCTTGTCAATATTCGATTATTAAAAAAGACTACTAAAGATGCGGGAAAAAATGTAGTTTTGGTTACTTCAGAGAGTGCAGTATTGCCTCTGGCAGGAGCTGCAGGTGTTTATGTTGCAACGACGGCTTCAAGCAAGCCAAAAATCCCACCTGTGCCTGAAATTCAAAAGGACGAGATAGCTTCTTCTGTTCAGGTTGATGATATTGACAAGACCAAGACGATTGAAGAAGCCGAGAGCTCAGTAGTAAGCGATAAACCAAAGAAAACACCAAGAATCCCTAATTTCGAAAAATTTCGTAAACATATCATTATAGGGGTTGGAGTATTCATTTTATTGCTTTTTGCTTGGTGGTTTGCTGTAACTCGTGCTCCAAAAGCTAAAGTTGTAATAACCACAAACGCTTCGAGTATTAGCACCTCTTTTGTGTTGATTGCGGATCCTGAAGCGACAGAAGTTGATATAGAAAAGGGCATTGTTCCCGCCAAGACTGTTTCTGTGGACAAAACCGAGAAACAAACAGCTCCCGCCACTGGCGAGAAAGACTTGGGCGCCAAAGCCAAGGGTTCGGTTACGGTCTCGAACTGTAAAAAAGATAATTCTACTGCGACTATAAGTATTGGCGAAAAACTTATTAGTAATGGTAAGTCATACGAATCTCAATCTGCTGTTACGCTTGGTGCGGCAAATTTTGACGGTGGTGGAAATTGTAAGCCTAGTGGTGAGCATGTAAAAACCATTTTGATTGTGGCCGACTCACAAGGTGAAGGCTTCAATCTTGGAGCAGGAGAATCGTTTACGGTGGAGGGTCAGAGCTCAGAGGTATCTGGAGTTGGATCAGCGATCACTGGCGGATCGAGCAAGATCGCAAAAGTGGTGTCAAAACAGGATGTTGATAATGCAAAAGCAAAATTAACCATTAGTGACGATAATGTCAGAGACGAGCTAAAGCAACAACTAGAGGCGGATGGCTATTTTGTAATCCCAGAAACATTGATGAAAGAAAATGAAAAAGAGACGGCCAGTCCAAAAGTAGATCAAGAAGCAGAAAATGTCGAAGTTACTTATTCCGCTACTTTTAAATTAACTGGTGTAAAACGTGAAGACGTCGACAAAATCATAGAGAAAAATCTAGAAGGTGAGATAGAAAACGAAAAGCAACAAATCTTGGATGATGGACTCGAAACTGCATCGTATACAATATTGGCTAGCACTGACAAAACCATCAAAATCAACACTTCTACACTGGTAAAAATCGGTGCATTCATCAATGAAGAGCAGATTAAAAACGAAATTGCTGGCAAGAAGAGTGGCGAAAGTGAGAATATCATAAAGGGTCGTCCAGGCGTGGTTGATGTTAGAGTTTCATATTCTCCTTTCTGGGTAAACATCACTCCTAAAAAAACGAATAGAATAAATATAGAAATAATTGAGACAGCAGAAGAATGAGCCGAACCATAATATCCCTGGACGTTGGAGACAAAAGAATAGGGGTGGCTAAATCGGCATTGGACGTAAAAATCTCTAGCCCTTTGGCAACTTTAGAAAATACCTCGGAAGTCTATGACGAAATTTGTGAATTGGCCCAAGAGCTAGATGCGGTAGCGATTGTTGTTGGGCATCCCTTGGATATAAACTATAAAAAAACTGAGCAGACAAAAAAAGTTGATAATTTTGCTTCAGTATTAGAATCAAGAATAGAAGTACCCCTATATTTTCAAGACGAGACCCTGACCAGTGTAAAAGCCGAGCAAGAGTTGAAAGAAAAAGGTAAGCCTTTTGAAAAGGGTGCTGTTGACGCGCTGGCTGCAACCTTTATACTAGAAGACTTCATGGAACAGAATCTAGAAGTAATGAAGGAGTTAACTAATGGCTAAAAAAGTTTCATCATGGGGATTGCTAGTTGTAGTTACGGCTTTGGTAACAATTGCTGGAATCGTTTTCGTAGTGCGATGGCAATATCATGAGGCCCTAAAACCAGTTAGTCACTCGCAAAAGTTAATATTGGTTACGGTTGAAAGCGGAGCTTCAGCTGAAGATATTGCGAAGCAACTTCAGGATCAAGGGCTGATCAAAAAGGCCTGGGCATTTGAGTGGTTTGTTCGAAACCAAGGCTACCTCAGCGAGCTCAAGGCTGGAACTTATGCTTTTACTCCAAATGACGGAGTCGAGGCTATTGTAAAAACCATAACAACCGGGGAAGTAGCAACGGATTTAGTAACCGTTATTCCCGGCAATAGAATCGATCAGGTTGAAGCTGGTTTGATTAATGCAGGTTTTTCGCCACAATCAGTGATTGAAGCATTGAAATCTGAGCAGTACAGAGGTCATCCTGCGCTCGTGGACCTACCAACCGGGGTTTCTTTGGAAGGATATCTGTTCCCAGAATCGTTCCAGAAAACTGCTGAAACAACGGCCGAAGAAATTATTCAAAAGTCATTAGATGAAATGGCTTCTGCTTTGTCGCCAAGAATCCGGAAAGGGATTGCAAACCAGGGAATGAACGTTCATGAAGGTGTCACCCTGGCATCAATCATTGAGCAAGAAGTTACGGACCCTGGTGACAAACGATTAGTCGCAGGTGTGTTCTATAACCGGTTAGCCAAAGGGATTAATTTGGAATCTGATGCAACTGCACCTTATGGTGCGGTTTTGGATGGTTTTGAGCCTTCACTTATTCATGATTCGGCTTACAACACATATTTGAACAAAGGGCTTCCACCAGGACCGATAAGTAACGTTTCGCTTTCTTCTTTGGAAGCGGTTAGCAATCCGGCGTCTACGGACTTCTTGTTTTTTGTGTCTGGAGACGATGGCACGACTTATTTTGCAACTACGATTGAGCAGCATGAGCGTAATATTGCCGAACATTGTAAAAAACTCTGCAATAATTAAGTATTCACTTAAACTATAACAGGGGTCGAGAAGGGCTAGTTTTGCTTGCATTTGGTCTATTTGTGGGTTAAAATAGAGCACGGTGATCTAAGTAGTATAACAGGGGCAGCTCTGGACTTATGGTCACATTAAGCAAGGAGAATAGGTATTCGTACCAACAACGTGGCGCAAACTATCAGTGATCGTATAGGAAACATTACTGCTACTCGAGAGAAGCATTGGTATAAGCGTTTAATCAGTATGCAAAATCGAAAGAAAATTGTCCGCTACGGTTTAGTCGCGGTCAACTTATTAATTATTGCCGGAGTTATCGGCCTTGTTACTAGTGAATCAGGCACTTCAGGAGTTACTTCAACATCGATTTCTTCGGTTTCGTCAGACGACAAGATTACGAATCCTTTAGATGAGGTCTCATCTGCGGACGTTGCCGTGCATATCGCTAACGTAACTAACTTGCCGGAGTCAATCGCTGTTAAAAACAATGCCGAAGCTCGTGCAGCAAGTATTAACGTTAGTTCAGTTGACAATGTTGTGGCCATCAAACCACAAGTAATTGCAACTGGCCTGTCATCTAGAGCGGATATCATTGCACACGTTGTAGTAAAGGGTGAAGACGTCGGTGATTTGGCTGAGAAATACGGAATTACATCCGACACGATTAAGTGGTCAAACGAATTAACCGGCAACGACTTAAGTGTTGGTGATACAATCTATATTTCACCTGTCGACGGGCTACTTTACAAGGTAAAAAGTAACGATACGATCGGAAGCATAGTTAGCACCTTCCAGTCGAATAAAGAAAAATTTATCGCCATCAACGACCTTGAAGCCGGTAATTTGCCTGTAGGTGAACGGGTGATTATTCCAGACGGCAAAAAACCAGCGGCGGTTCAAACAACCTATAGCGCATACCGTTCAACTAGCTCTGGTTTTGCTTTTGGTTCAACCGCCATCTATGGTTATAACGGTTACGACCCAGGTTGGTGTACTTGGTATGCCGCTAGTCGTGTGAATGTTCCAACTAACTGGGGAAATGCAAACGCCTGGGATGAAGGTGGTAGAGCAAGTGGCTGGATTGTCAGCTCTGTACCTGTAGTTGGCGCAATCGCTCAGTCGAACGTCGGTTGGGCAGGACACGTTGCTATTGTTGAAGAAGTTTCGCCTGATGGCAAAATGATCAAATACTCAGACATGAACGGTTTGGCTGGCTGGGGTCGAGTTGGGTACTCGGGCTGGGTTCCCGCCAACTCTAAGTATGAGAATTTTATTTACAGATAGATCTTTGCTTAAGTTGGGAAAATCTTGTATTATATAGGTAATGTTTGTTGATAAAGTTGAAGTTGTAGTTCGTGCAGGAAACGGCGGCAATGGTCGTGTGTCTTTTAGGCATGAGAAATTTGTAGAACGTGGTGGCCCAGATGGTGGCGATGGTGGCGATGGTGGCTCTATCATCTTGCAAGCTTCTAACAACGAAGATACACTGGCGACTTTTAGATTCAAGAAACTGGTAAAGGCAAAAGACGGTCAGTCTGGCGATAAATCTAGAAAACATGGGCAAACTGCCGATGATGAAATTGTAATGGTTCCGCTTGGAACAGTCGTGACAACCGAAGAAGGAAAAGAGATTGCTGATCTTGACGAAGTTGGAAAACGAGTAGTTATAGCAAAAGGCGGAAAAGGTGGGTTTGGAAACGCACACTTTAAATCTTCAGTCCGACGTGCTCCGCGGGTGGCTGAAAAAGGCGAAGACGGAGAAGATTTACGACTAACATTTGAGCTTAAGATGATTGCCGACGTTGGTTTTGTGGGTCTGCCCAATGCCGGTAAGTCGACTTTGCTTGCAAGTGCTAGCAATGCACGTCCAGAAATTGCCAACTATCCGTTTACCACTCTAAAACCAAATCTAGGCATGGTACCAATTGGTAAAGATACTGCACTGCTTTGTGCTGATATTCCGGGGCTTATAGAAGGCGCCGCCGAAGGCAAGGGGCTTGGCGATGAATTCTTACGCCACGTTGAACGAACTAACGTACTCGTCCACGTTATTGACATATATTCAGAAGATCTTACTAAAGATTACAAAACTATTATGGATGAGTTAAAACGTTATTCACCTGAACTCGCCAAAAAGCCAATTGTGGCTGCCCTTAACAAGGTTGATGGTTTTGATAAAGATATGGTTGCTGACAAGCTAAAAGAGCTTAAAAAGGTTGCAGGGAGAGGTGTTAAAACCTTTGCCATGTCCGCTAAGTCAAATCAAGGTGTGAAAGAGCTGATCAGTGAAGTTTACAAAGTTGTAGAGAAAGCTAAGAAAAAAACAGAAAAAGAAAAGAACGACGAAATTCCAGTTATCAAATACGTCGAATCAGAAGATGAATGGACTGTAAAGAAGCTGGACAAAGGGTTCGAAGTTACAGGCGGTAAAATAGAGAAGTTTGCGGGCAGAACAGATTTTGAAAATCCTCATGGTGTGGATAGGCTCATGGATATTATGCGAAAGATGGGTATAATGAACGAGCTCGATCGTTTAAAGATTGAGCCAAACGATGTGATCTACTTTGGGGTTGATCACAAAAATAAACTCTCATACTAAATGAAAAAAACTTTCTACTTCTACGACTTGGAAACAACCGGGATCAATCCTAGGCGTGATCGCATTATGCAATTTGCCGGTCAGCGAACAGATATGGACTTGAACGCTGTTGGTGATCCAAATAACATCTTGGTAAAGATTGCGCCCGATGTTGTGCCCAGTCCTGATGCGATTTTGATTACAGGAATTACTCCACAGAAATCCATCCAGGAAGGTATCACCGAGGCTGAGTTTCTTAAGATATTTGAAAAAGAAATAAACATTCCCGGAACTATTTTTGTGGGATTTAACAGCATTCGATTTGATGATGAGTTTATGCGCCACACGATGTGGCGAAATTACCACGAGCCATATGAGTGGCACTGGAAAGATGCTCGGTCGCGTTGGGATCTGTTGGATTTGGTACGGGCAACTCGTGCTCTAAGGCCAGATGGAATTGAATGGCCAGTAGACAGTGAAGGAAAAGCCACAAACAGGTTAGAGTATTTAACAAAGGTTAACAAGATTTCACACGTTGGCGCTCACGATGCGTTGAGCGATGTAAACGCAACTATCGGTGTTGCTCGTATGATTAAATCTAAACAGCCTAAACTTTTTGAGTATTTTCTTTCTATACGGGGCAAAAAAGATGTAGTTAAACTTGTTGAAGAATTCAAACCGTTTGTTTATGTAAGTGGTAAATATCCTTCAGAATTTGAAAAAGTTGCTACTGTTGTTGCTATTGGTCCACATCCCAAAAAGGGTGGATCATTGGTTTACGATCTGCGGCATGATCCAACGGAATTTGTTGCAATGACGCCCGTGCAGCTGGTGGATCGTTGGAAGTGGGAGCGTGAACCAAAAACGCAGAGATTGCCGGTAAAAACTTTGCAATACAATCGATGCCCGGCCGTCGGGCCATTGGGTGTGATCGATGACTCATCAAAGAAAAGATTGAAAATTGATTTTGATTTGGTACAGGCGAACTTGGCAAAACTCAAAACAAACCAAAAAGATTTTTATGAAAAACTTTTGAAGGCACTAGAGATGATGGACAAACAGAGGCAAACGGCTTGGACCACAGATGAGAACGATGTTGACTCACAACTCTATGATGGTTTTGTAAATAATAGCGACAAGTACTTGATTTCGGATGTCCGAAGAGTTGAACCAGAAAAGCTGAGCAACTTGGCAAATGGTTTTAAAGACGAGCGACTGAAGAATTTGATGCATTTGTATAAGGCCAGGAATCACCCCAAGTTCTTAACTGATGAAGAAAAGAAAAAATGGGAGACACATGTACAGAGCCGATTACAAGATGAAAAAACTGGTCTACAAGCCTTCTTTAATCGGCTCGGTGAGTTAGCGGATCGAAAAGGTTTATCAAAAAACGACATGTACCTTCTTGAAGAGTTACAACTTTACGGCGAGAGTCTCCTACATTAACTATTTTATAAAGTTCTTGATAAACTTTTGAAGATTTTGAAGTCGTTTGCGGTTTCCAAGAAGTAACATTGTTCCAAAAGAAAGAATGATCAACCCTGCGGAAAAATATATTCGTTGGCTTTTATTGTAGGCCATGACGTATATCGAAAACGCGATAATATATGCTCCCGAAATATCATAGAACCATTTAAGCTGAGCATTATCTTTGAAAACAATGGCCCAAATTTCTTCTCCCTTTGCCTCGGCTTTTTTTAGTAGTCTTCTGGCCCATTCGTGATTGGTTGCCAACAGCGCCAAACCCGCTAGAAAAATCGGAATACCCCCAACACCCGGTAGCCATCCAAAAAATACAGAAAGAATTATTAGAAGAACTCCCAAAACATCAATAAATATTTGTTTAAACTTGTCTACAGCATGTTTCATAAAATGTATTATAGACTACGTGGCAACTGAGTCCTGGGCAGACTTGTACGACCCCAAAACTTCTACGTGCCAGCCAAGTTGGTCCAATTCCGATTTGGCCGCTACAAAACTAGGATCATCCTCGCTTTTGTCAAAATCAATGTAGAACAAATAGTGCCAGGCTTTTCCAACAAGAGGACGTGATTGAAGCATGGAAAGATTGATGCCATTTTTTGCAAACGCGCCCAGAGCTGAGTGTAGAGATCCAGATTTGGTGTCGGCTTTTGTCGTCAAAACCAGAGATGTTTTGTTAGCATCTTTTGTCGGTTTGCCATTATTTTGAACAATCACGAACCGAGTGTAGTTTTCTTCGTGATCTTGTATGCGATCTTCAATGATGTACAAATTGTTTTTCTCAGCTGCTTCACGAGAACAAATTACTGCTTTTGATTTATCATTCCATCCAGCAACATCTTCGGCCGATTTGGCTGTGTCATCGTTTTCAAGACGCTTTGCATTCGGCAGTTTCGATGTCAAATAGTTTGCACATTCACCAAGCGCTGCATAGTGTGAATAAACTTCGGAAATGTCTTCAAGTGTTGCGCCCTCAACTCCAGCTAGTACAAAGTTAATGTGCAAGTAGATTTCTCCGACAATTGGATATTTGTTTTCGAGTAACAAGTCGTATACATTGTTGATGGATCCATAAAGTGAATTTTCAATGGCCACGACAGCATATTCTGCTTCACCATTTTTTATCGCAGCAAAAGTGTCAGAAAATGAGTCAGCCATAACAAGCCCTAAGTTTTTATTGAAGAACTGCCTGGCAGCCTGATGATGAAATGAGCCTTGATGGCCTTGAATTGCAACTTTCATAAACACTAACTATAGCACAATCCGAGAAAATGTTGTAAAATCGGTTTATGAATAAGCGTAGATATCCACAAAAGCCCAAGAATACATCAGAAATTGGGAATGCTTTTCGTATGTTCAGGCCTTTAACACTAGAATCAGCCGAGACTTTGTACGATAGAATTAAGGAAGTAAAAAATGGCGGTGATCTACCAACTGATGCTGTATTATTTACTCCAACTGATTTGCATCTAACTCTTATTGAAAAAGGTAAAATGCGGCGCAACCTAAAAAATCTTAGTATTGGCTTCAATGCCGCAGTACAAATTGCACGAATTCACCAAGATATTGATCATGCAGAGCAAGACATTCAAGTTAGCCTAGGTCATGGTAAGCCAATGGGCAGACATAATGTAGCTGTAGGAATAGAGCAGTCAATAGAGATTGGAGATGAGTACGCCATTATTATTAATGCACTTAGAGAAGCAAGAGTTCCTTACAAAGAAACTTTTAGGCCTCATATATCTTTGTTCAAGCTTCCATCAAGCACAAACCAAGAACGTCAATTTTATGCTAGATCCATCGGAGTTGTGTTACCGGAACATGTAATGCTGGCTGGTATTGATTCTAATCATGATAAGTAGGCCTTAAGGACTGGAAAAAAGTCTCGAAATGTGCTAGTGTAAAACGACTATGGAAAAGATAGTAGTTAAGGGAGCGCGTGAACACAACCTCAAAAACATTGATGTTGAGATTCCGCGTGGCAAATTAGTCGTTATTACGGGACTGTCTGGATCAGGCAAGTCCTCTTTGGCTTTTGATACAATTTATGCTGAAGGACAAAGGCGCTACGTTGAATCGTTGAGTTCATATGCAAGGCAATTTTTGGGACTCATGGAAAAGCCTGACGTCGACCAAATTGATGGTCTGAGCCCAGCGATTTCTATTGATCAAAAATCAACTTCTAGGAATCCACGATCTACTGTTGCAACTGTTACTGAAATTTATGATTATCTGCGTCTGCTTTATGCAAGAATCGGTGTGCCACATTGCCCGATCGACGGCCAAGCAGTTCATCGCCAAACCAATGCAGCAATTACGAACCAAGTTAGTAAAGGCCACAAAGACAAAAGACTTATTATTTTAAGTCCTATAGTAATAGATAAAAAAGGTGCGTTCGAACATGTCCCCGAACAGTACCAGCGTGCAGGTTTTGCTAGAGTACGTGTAGACGGTGTAGTTTATGTATTGGATGAATTTCCAGAATTAGATAAAGCAAAAAAGCATACCATCGAAGTTGTGGTTGATCGCTTGACCGCCAATGAAGACAATCAGGGTCGCCTTGTGCAGTCAATCGAACAGGCGCTAGATCTGAGTGATGGAAAGTTGACAATACATAATGCAGATACAGACAAAGACGATTCATATAGTTTGATGTATGCGTGTGATGATCACCCAGAGATCAAAATTCCAGAACTTGAGCCTCGAACTTTTAGTTTTAACTCACCACACGGAGCTTGCCCTGTTTGTACTGGTCTTGGTAGCCGAATGGAAGTTGACCCAGAATTAGTAATTCCAAATGGAAGACTGACTATTGCCGAAGGCGCAATCAGACCATTCAACCGAGTCAGCACAGACACTTGGTATATGAAAAAACTTCAAGAAGTCGCAGAAGACAACGGATTTAGTTTGCATGTTCCAACAAGCGAGCTTACTCAAAATCAGATTGATATTGTGATGTATGGAACGGGCGCTAAGAAATATGAGGTTCCACTTGGTGGCGGACGACATTATGAATCAACTTACGAGGGTGTGGTTCCAAATCTTGAACGTCGTCATAAAGAAACTGATTCAGATTTTATTAGGAAAGATATAGAAAGATTCATGCAACAAAAGCCTTGTCATTCTTGCCAGGGACGACGATTAAAACCAGAGGTTTTGGCCGTCACTATTAACAACATGTCGATTATCGATGTGACTGAATTGTCGATCGATAAAGCTGTTGTGCATTTCGAGCAAATCAAACTGGATGCAAATCAAACAAAAATCGCCGAAATGATTTTAAAAGAAGTGAAACAACGACTGAAATTCTTGAAAGACGTTGGTTTAAATTATCTTGATTTGGCGCGTTCTGCTGTAACATTATCTGGTGGTGAAGCGCAAAGAATTCGCTTGGCCACACAAATCGGATCAGGATTGCAAGGAGTTTTGTATGTCCTGGACGAACCATCGATTGGCCTTCATCAACGTGATAACGACAGGTTGATAAATACATTGAAACATCTGCGTGATCTTGGAAATACCGTGATTGTTGTAGAGCACGATGAAGAAACAATCCGCTCTGCAGATTATTTGATAGATATGGGACCAGGAGCGGGCGTTCATGGCGGGCATATTGTTTCCGAGGGCCATCCGGACAAAGTTACCAAAGACAAGAAGAGTCTTACAGGACAGTACTTACAGGGCGTTAAACAAATTGATGTACCTAAAAAACGACGCAAAGGAAATGGCAAAAAAATTAGGATTATTGGTGCGAGGGAACATAACCTAAAAGATGTAACTGTAGATATATCACTTGGGAAGTTGACCGTTGTGTCCGGCGTTTCAGGCTCTGGAAAATCAACACTTATAAACGATATTTTGGCAAAAGAACTTGCAGCACAGTTGCATCGAGCAAACACAGTTCCCGGAAAACATGATGATATTGAAGGCATAAAACAATTAGATAAAGCAATTATTATCGATCAATCTCCTATCGGTCGAACTCCGCGATCAAACCCAGCAACTTATACTGGATTATTTACACCAATCAGAGAAATGTTTAGCAACACTCCAGAAGCAAAAATTCGAGGCTATAGTCCAGGACGATTTAGCTTTAACGTAAAAGGTGGCCGTTGTGAGAACTGTGCCGGTGATGGAATTATAAAGATCGAAATGCACTTTTTACCAGATGTATATGTGCCTTGTGAAGAGTGCAAGGGTAAAAGGTACAACAAAGAAGCACTGGAAATTCACTTCAAAGGTAAAAACATCAGTGATGTGCTTGAACTGACAACAGAACAAGCACTGGAATTTTTCGGCAACGTCCCTTCGATTGCACGAAAACTCCAAACACTAGTTGACGTTGGTTTGGGCTACATTAGACTGGGTCAACCTGCCACGACTTTGTCAGGTGGAGAAGCACAAAGAATAAAACTTGCAACAGAACTGTCTAGACGGCCAACAGGAAAAACTCTATATATTTTGGATGAGCCAACGACTGGATTGCATATGGATGATGTTAAGAAACTTATGAAAGTCCTGCACGCTCTAGTTGACGCTGGAAATTCAATGATTGTAATTGAGCACAATTTGGACGTAATAAAATCTGCAGATGAGATTATTGACATGGGCCCAGAAGGCGGCGATGGAGGTGGGTATATTGTTGCTCAAGGAACTCCGGAGCAAGTCGTAAAAGCCACAGGTAGTTACACAGCTTCATACCTTAAAAAAATGCTATGAGTGAAAAAGCTGGTTAGTCGATACGTTTGTTGAGAGATAATTTACTAATAAGATCTTTGATTCGTTTCATCATGAGTTCACGGTTCCTTTTTTCTTTGAAAAGGTGATAGAGTGCCGGTCCAATAGTTGCTACAGAGGCTAGCAAGAATGCTACAACAATATATTTATCAACGTCTGGGATTAATTCACCGAACCAAAAACCGATCATAGTCACGCCAATTCCCCAAAGTCCGGCTCCAACCAAGTTGTATAGGAAGAATTTTTGACGGTCCATTTTGCCTACACCGGCAACAATTGGTGCAAAAGTTCGAACGACTGGAACAAAACGCGCCATGATTATTGTTTTTCCTCCGTGTTTGTTGTAAAACCGGTTTGCCCGATCGATTTGTTCGGGGTGAAAAAGTATGCCCTCTTTCTTTTTAAAAATCCGTGAACCACTCCGCCTACCAATGCTATACCCTACATTGTCACCCAAAACCGCTGCAGCATAAACCGCTATTAGTAATATTGGAAGATTAAGCACTCCTTGAGCTGCCAAAACTCCCGCAGCTAGCAATAAAGTATCACCAGGGAGAAAGAAACCAATCAAAAGTCCAGATTCAGCAAAAACGATTGCCGCGATAAGTAAAATGCCTCCGCTGGCAATCCAAGAGTTGACATCAAAGTTCCCAATAGCCATTGTTGTGAGCATTTCATATCCTAACATGATGATAAGTATAACACCTTTGACTTCAGAGGTGATATAAGGTATAATTTTATGGATAAACAACTAGGAGAAACATGAGTCACGAAGATATTGTAATTGAACTGCAGAAAAGAGAACAACTAGGAAAAGGTTTGAACCACTTACGCGCCGAAGGAAAAATTCCTGGCGTTGTTCATAACCGCGGAAAAGAATCCGTCCATGTTGTTGGATCAGAAAAAGATTTAGAAGAGGCTTTTTCTAAAGCCGGACACACACAGCCTATTACCGTTACTGTTGAAGGCAAAGATTACTTCACAATTATTAAAGATGTTGACGAAGATCCGATCAAGCAAAATATGCGACACATCGTTTTCAACACAATTCGATCAGACGTAAAGACAACAGCAGAAGTTCCTATTCATGTTGAAGGTGATCCACCTGCAGGATTGATAATGGTTCAGAACCTTGAAACTGTTGAGGTAAGTGCGCTTCCTAAAGAAATGCCAGAAAGTCTAAGCGTAAGTATCGAATCACTTGCAGAAGATGGCGACAAGATTCACGTTAGGGATATTCAAACACCAGCCGGTGTTGAAATTGTTACAGATGCAGACACAGCTGTTGCTGGTGTGGAAGAACCACGAGCGGCAATCGAACAAGAAGAAGCTGATGAAGCTGCAGCGGCAGCAGAAGCTGAGGCTGAAGAAGGTGCTGAAGCCGCCGAAGCTAGCGCATCTGAGGATAAATCTTCCGAAGGCGAACCCAAAAAAGAAGATTCAAAAGAGTAGTTTACTTATAACCCTCGGCCTGCTTAGTAAATAGCTCATAGTACATACCTTTGGTCTTCATGAGTTTTTCGTGAGAACCTTCTTCCATAATCTTACCTTGGTCTACAACAATAATTCGATTTGCCCGCCGTACGGTTGAGAATCTGTGACTAACAATTATTGCAGTTTTATTTTTGTATTCATCAAAGATCGAATTAAAGATTTTGTACTCGGCTTTAGCGTCAATTGAAGAAGTCGGCTCGTCTAAAATTATTACGTCGGCTTGTCGGTAAAATGCACGCGCCAGTGCTACACGTTGCCATTGGCCGCCACTTGGTTCTTCACCTTTTTTGAAACTACTATCCAAAACGGTTTCCCAGCCATATTCTAAATCTTTTATCATTGTGTCAACGCCACCAAACCGTGCAGCTTTTTCAAGTTGTTTCTTGTTCGGCTGATTGCTTGAACGTCCAACCCAAATGTTTTCGTCAATGGGGAAGGGATATTGATTGAATTCCTGGAAAAGCGTACCAAGTTTGCTGTACCAACTATCAATTTTGATTTCATTCAAGTCTATGCCGTTCACTAGAATCTCTCCTGAATTTGGCTTATAGAAACGCAGAAGTAGTTTTATCAATGTTGTTTTCCCAGCACCATTCTCACCAACGACGGCAACATGCTCACCAGGTTTTATCGTCAGGTTTAGACCAGAGAATATAGGTCTGGTTTGATCTGGGTAGGTGAATGAGACATTTCGAAACTCAATTTCAATTTCGTTTCCTTCAACATCTTTAGCTGTTGGAATATCTACAATTTCTGGCTCTGTGTCGATTAATTCAAAGAAGCTGTCGGCAAAAAGTAGGCGCTCTTGCATACTAGAAAGAGTTTGGAAGATTGTGTTCAATGCTCCAGCCGATCGGAGCAAGGTTCCTGACAAAAACAGGTAATGATCAAAAGAGATTGTCCTTGCAAGTAGCTGGCGTATCAAGACTACAGACCCAATTGCAACTCCTGCAACTTCTGAAAACTTTGTAGGAATTAAAAACTTTTCTGCTTTGTTAAATTGTTTTTCTTGCTCGCGGTAGAAATCGCTTGTCATTGAGTTAACTTTGTTCAACAAATATTTCTTTGACTGAGTTGAGCGAATTTCCATCTGATTTTTAGCTCTTTTTAAAATCCAATCCAGACCCCAGAAAATGTGACGCTGATCTCCTTTTTGATCCCAAACAAACCAAAGAGTCTGTGCAATTCTTGACTCAGCAATAAGGCTTGGAATTAAGAACAGTGCAATGACTGGGACAATCCACCAGACTATCTGGCTAATTACTAATGTGATGGCCAAGAATCTTCCAATAGAATATATTAGAGTTAGATTTGATTCTGCAGCAAGAGATATTTGCCAACTGTATCCACCCGAAACTTTATTTATTAGATTTCTAGTTTTCTTGTCGTAGAATTCGTGGATGTCTATAGAAGAAATTGTTTCCATGTAGACGGCTGTCGACCATTCCACAAATACAAAATACAGCAATCGTTGTGCGTGACTCATGAGCAAGAATCCGAAACCGATCAAAACAGTTGCGAAAACGTCAATGCCCAACCAAAACCAAATGCCTTCACTGGATCCTCCACCTACAAATGCAGCAAGAATTCCACCTAGTTTTGCGGTTGCAAATGTGGCTCCAATTGATCCACTGATTTCTAAGAACGCTCCAAGAAAATATGTAACAACAGCCCATGGTCGGAGAGCCCAGGCTTGTTTTATTAAACGTAGAGAGACTACGACTCTTCGTTTGATTGTTACTTTTTTATCTTGCTTACTCATATTATTCTTCTATGAACCCTCCTGATTGGTGGGCCCAAAGTTCTGAGTACTTTCCACCATTCTTGATTAGTTCTTTGTGCGTGCCTTCTTCAATTATCTCACCTTTGTCCATGACAATTATACGATCCATCTTCTGAATA
>JALYPT010000014.1 GCA_030856205.1 bacterium
TGCCATCAACGGAAATAAGGCGTACTTAAAAATTAAAAACACTGCAGCATTCACGCAAACAATCGTAACATCGGAGGTAGGCGTCGAAGTAGATTAATAGGTTTTCTAATCAAATAATTAATTCATGAAAAACATGTTTCAAAAAGCTGACTTTAAAAAGGTAACAATAAATAAGGATATATATGGGGCTATCAGCCTCGTAGACCTTGTCGTTACCATCACCGACGATAGTGGATCCACAAAGGACGTGAACATTAGCGTAAACACAGCGGTCGATATGGCTCCGTTCCTGGCCCAAGGCATGAGTATCAAGCAGGCTGTGCTCGCAGCAGTTAAACCAAAAATTAAACAATGGTATGCAGAATTCGCAAATGAGACAAATGCAGTCACAGCTCCACAAATATTATCAACCCCGACGGCAATTACTACAGTACTAGGAGTCGCGAGTATTACTGATCTAAACTAAAAAGCCATGACCACCCTTGAATCAATAAAAATATTTTGGCCCTTCATAGTAGCCCTCGTAGCCATAGTGGTATGGGCTATTCGTCTCGAAGGCAAGATCACTAACACGGAAAAAGACGTGACCTTAAACACGGCCAACATCCATGCGCTTGAAAAAACGACCGACACATTCCGTGAAGACATCAAGGTGGCCATCGCAACAATAAATACAAACATTCAGTATATGCAAAAGGATACGAGTGAGACAAAACATCTTCTTGAAAAGTTAAATGAAAAAATTAATAAATAAGTAAAAGCTTAAAATGCTAAATCAAACATCATGGAATATATAAAACAAACAGGATTATTGGTAAAGCCTATAGCACCCGAAAATTATGTCATGGGCGCATATACCAAATTGACTGCAGTCGCAAGAATGCCCTCAATGCAATGGGCAGATTTTCTCCCTACCAGAGAAAAGCAACACGCATTTAATTTTGATACGCTGAGCTGCACAACATTCTCAGCACTCAATCAGTGCGAAATGCAAGGCCGATGGCTACTAGACAACGGATATATAAATCTGGCGCAACTCGCATGGCTTCAGGAAAACGGATACTTCGATGAAAACGGCAACCTTAATTTTTCGGACCGCTTCACGGCGATCATGTCAGGCACCACAAAGTGGGGCAATGACTTCGTCACCGTATGGGAAAGCATCCGAAAAGACGGACTACTTCCAGAGAGAGACTTTCCATTCCAGGCTTCAAGTTTTGAAGATTATCAAGATCGAAGCAAAATCACTTCGGTAATGATAGGCAAAGCGAAAGAATTCCTCAAGATATTTGATTTCAAATATGAGTGGGTTTTCTTTAAGGAAAGCGAAACATTCACCGAAGCAGAGCAAGCAAAAATAAAAGAAGCGCTCACACATGCTCCGCTTCACATTGGAATCGCTATTCCAGCAACGCATGCTATCACCCTGTACTCAAATGAGCAGGATGTCCTAGATCACTACGAACCATTCACTTATAAATATAAAGGTTCAATCCACTTCGGCATGAAGGGATACATGAACGTAAAGGAGAACACAAAAGTGTACATATACACAAAAACTCTTAAGAAGGGCGATAAGGGGAATTTAGTAAAGGATCTCCAAGAGTCCTTAAACAGCATCGGATACAATTGCGGAATCGCAGACGGCATATGGGGTAAGAAAACAGAAGCAACGGTCCGACAATTCCAGAAGGAAAACGGACTCGTAGCAGATGGATATTTTGGTCCGAAGAGCGCAGTGAAGGTGTCAGAAATTCAAAAAAAAAATTAAAAAATGAATTTATGCTACAACCGCTTTTGCTAAGAAAGTCGCAAGAGTTGATTCAGAAATGTGCGGGGCAAGGCCTTGAAATAGTAATCACTGAAGGATTCCGAAGTATGGCGAGACAAAATGAATTATATGCCCAGGGACGGACTAAGCCAGGCAATATAGTGACCAACGCCAGAGGTGGTGAATCACTACACAACTACGGCGTAGCATTCGATATCTGCTTCGTGGTAAACGGAAAAAGGACCTACACTGGCGACTGGAATAAAGTCGGATCGATAGGTGAGAGTATAGGACTGGAATGGGGAGGCAGATGGAAGTCATTTATTGACCGCCCGCACTTCCAAATAATGGCAGGATATTCACTCAATAACTTTATGAAAAAACAAATAGATTATTCAAAATTTAATTAAAAATCCATCGGCTACAGCACCGATGGCGGGGGGCGGGTAACATTACACCCACATGGTAAAAAACAAAGTTTCGACCCTAGCCCCTCGCCATGAGTGCTGTCGACGCGCTCATTAAAAGCTAACAATTAACAATAAGGAATATGGAAAATATAAATGACTTTGTAGGCATCGCAATCGTGGGGTCCGGCATCTCTCTGGTCCTAGACTACATCAAGGCGAAGTGGGGTACAGAATCGAGCACAACAAAATTGCTCGTGATTGGCTTATCAATCGTATGTGGAGGAGCTTACTACTTCCTGCAGGATACGGTGCTATGGCAAACCATCCTGGGAGTACTCGCAGCAGCCTCAACTTTCTGGGCGTTGTTTCTCAAAAAATAAGACAGACGGGATAGACCGTCGCTCTATGAAAAAACAATACATATTAGCGACCGCAATTTTTGCGGGAGCTACGATATGGTTCATTCCACAAAGGGCAGGCTTAGATGTGCCTACAACCCCGAGACTGGACCAACCAATGCAGGCTGAAGTGATTGCTCCATTAAAAAAAATAGAGAATCCAAAGCCAACACCTCAACCAAAGACACTGACGGTTAAACCTTCAGACGTAGCGGTAGAGGATCGCGCGGGACGTATCGATGCCTATTATGCAAAACGCAAGATGCCACTCGAAGGCTACGGCCAGAAAATGGTCGAAGAGGCCGACAAGAACGGGATCGACTGGCGACTACTGCCGGCCATCTCAATTAAAGAATCGAGCGGGGGATTGCACATGTGTCGTAACAACCCATTCGGATGGGCATCATGTAAATTACAATTCGGGAGCGTCGACGAGGCGATAGAGACGGTAGCGCGAAACCTGGGCGGGAATAACCCAAAGACCCACGCCTACTACAAAGGAGACACGTATGCCAAGCTATGGAGCTATAACGGCACAGTGGAATCTTTGTACCCGGCTCGAGTCATCGCGATCATGGAAAAAATATAAGAGCAGAGCCACCTGAGAGGGTGGCTTTTCTTATCCACAATGTCGACACCTCACCCCTCCCCCGCTCAAGGGTCCCGGCCGTATTCCGGCTTTGTGGCCAATGTTCCGGCCCTGAAGAGGGAAGGGAAGGGGTCTGACATAGAAGAAACGGGCAAAATATGGTATAATTTTGGTACAAGAATTTACTTCAAAAGCCCGCAAATATGAAGAAACAAACATTTAAAACTTTAGACTTATTTGCAGGAATCGGAGGCATCCGGATAGGCTTCGAACGAGCGGGCTTCGAGACAGTATTTGCCAATGACTTCGATCCTTACTGCAAGCCGACCTACGACCTAAACTCTAAAGACGTAAAGCTCACCGTCGGCGATATCCAGAAAATAAAGATCAAGGAACTCCCCGACTTTGACGTGCTTCTTGGCGGTTTTCCTTGTCAGCCATTTTCAATAGCCGGCTACCGAAGAGGCTTCCTGGACACCGGCCGAGGGGATCTATTTTTCACTATCGTGAAGATTCTGCGCGACAAAAACCCCCAGGCTTTATTGCTCGAAAACGTCAAAAACCTTCACTCACACGATCACGGCAAAACATTTAAAATAATCTCCGACGCACTCGCAGACCTGGGCTATCACGTAAAGGTAAAGATCCTCAACAGCGTGGAGTACGGTAACGTGCCACAGAATCGCGAACGCGTATACATCGCAGGCTTCAAATCAAAAGAAGCATACGATGCCTTTGAATTTCCGAAGCCAGTCCCCCGGACAAATACAATCGAAAGCATCCTCGAAGATAAAGTAGCCGATAAATACTACTACACCGATAGTGTGCTAATGCCTCAGCTGAAGGAAGCGATCACGAAACGAAACACAGTGTACCAATGGCGCCGAGTATACGTCCGCGAAAATAAAAGCGGAGTATCACCAACACTCACCGCCAACATGGGAACCGGCGGACACAACGTCCCGCTCGTTAAAGACAAGAAGGGGATCCGCAAACTAACACCGCGCGAGTGCGCACGTCTACAAGGATTCCCAGACAACTACAAACTCCCGACGGACCTCACGGATTCAAAGCTCTATAAGCAATTTGGCAACTCAGTAACCGTCACCGTTATAGAACGCGTGGCCAAGCAGATGAAAAAAGCAATTGAACTAACCGCCCATGTTTCTAGAACACCAGCCCCAAGAGCAGGTGAGCTATTACGAACGACTGCTTAAGGCCGTCGGCTCTCTGTCAAAACTTTTCTCCGAAGCACCCGAACCGTACCTCGCATACAGAGCTACGGAAAATTTGTTCTGCAAGGCTTTTGAAGCCGAGAACCTATCCCGTTCGGACGCCTCTGCAGACGCATCAAAGAACCGCGTCGGCTTCGGTCTGAAAACATTCCTGGAAGGTAACGGCCGGACCATGCAAAAGGTGGCCGAGTTCAACGGGGACCATGCATTATTTAAAGAGCTCGCGCCTGAAGAGAAGATCCGCAAGATCGCAGAGCTCAGAAACGAACGTCTCGAAACCACTAAGCGCATTTTTGGATTGGATGAAATAATCTATCACTGCATCACTCGGCAAGTCGGAAGGATCACCGTATACGAAACACCGGCGCCACTGATCGACATAACCGGAATAAAAAATATTAAAGTGGCCGGCAACACGATCCAGTTCGCAGATCTATCGGCAGAGTATTCCTTCAGCCTTTCAAAGAGCACCCTATATAAGCGCTTCTATACTGAAAACGTACTGCTCAACGTGCCGGTCCGTGTCCTTGATGATCCCTTCACAGAAATAGAAAAACTAATCAGCGAAGCCGGACTTATATTTGCGCCAATCAAAGTGCACCCGCATGTTTTCTTGCCTCTATATTCCACCAGAGGAGGGGAGAAGCACGTACCAGAAAAGAGCGGACTCAATCAGTGGAACGCCGGCGGACGTGCCCGGGATCCAAACGAAATATATATTCCAATACCGGCATGGGTACACCAGAAATTCCCGACATTCTTTCCAAAGCGCGACGAAGCATTCGAGCTCACCTTACCGGACCGTACGAACATGAGCGCAAAAGTATGCCAGGACAATTCAAAAGCACTCATGAGCAACCCAAACAGCGCACTCGGCAAATGGCTCTTGCGCGATATTTTGAACCTGCCCGAGCGCGAGCTCCTCACATACAAGAAGCTAGAAGAAATTGGACTCGACACCGTGGTCATTTATAAAATTGACAACGAACATTTTGATATTGATTTCACACGCATAGGATCCTACGAAAAGTTCCTTTTTGAAAACGGGGAGCGGGCGTATGCTGAAGGTGCGGAAGGAGAGGACGAGGAATGATCAAATATGCAGACGACCCGAAAAACCGCGACCTCACGATGGTAAAGACCTGCGACCAGTGTAAAGAAAAATACCATCCCAGAAAAAACAGCTACCAGATCGTAAGCCGGTTCTGCTCTGCTGAATGCTCCCGAAAGGGGACACGGCGATTCATGCAGAGATCCTACGGTAAAAAAGTAAGTGAAAGCTTCAACGAATAAGACCAATAGAATCGAGAAAATACAAAAAGCCTTGTAAAATAAGGCTTTTTTGGTTGACAAACTTTTAAAAGTGGCACATAGTCAAATTGAAATCACCAAAACACAATATCGCTTCTATCACTGGACAAATCTTTGATGGAGTCTTACAACAGGCACTACCCTGGCTTTTATGCTATTGGGAGAAGCCTAACAGCCAGGGCGTTGCCCTGGCACAGACTCGCTTAGGATTTGTCCCGACGCGAGTTTTGTGTTTGAAGAAACCAATAAACATATGCCACTCCAAGCTCATATTAAGGAGTTTGTGGAATGGAAGGGGACGCATAGCAAAAAAGCAGTAGAGCCTTATAGCCTCTGGCTGGCCCGATTTAATGAAATCACCAATAAGCCAATTGGCGACGTCGGCATTGCCGATATAACAAAATTCAGCAACTGGGTGCAGTCTCACTATTCAACCACGACGCACTACTATGCAATGACAATCCTGCATATCTTCTTTAACTTTGAAAACCGCCGGGGCCGGGGACTACCGGCCGACGATATTAAAACGAAAAGAGTGCACGCAAACTCTCATCTCCCCGCTGAAGAAGACGAGTACCAGGCGCTGATCAAAACATTCAACACCGACAACTATTCCGAGCTCCGAAACCTCTGCATGCTCCGACTCCTAGGCGACTGCGGAATGCGTGTCTCCGAGCTCACAAATTTAAACTGCAATGACATCGATCTGCGCGAGCACCTTGCGCGTATCAGGAATGCAAAATCCGTCAGGGAGCGACGCATCGTATGGAGCGATAACACCAACAACCTCCTGGCCGGGTATCTAGCCCAAAGGTCCCAATACTCAAGCAGTCCGGCGTTATTCCTAGGAGCGCACTCAGATGGCACAATGTCGGAGCGAATCACCACCCGAAGCGTACAGCGCATGATAAAGCTCGCATGTAAGCACGCCGGGATAGAAAAGAAAATAACACCGCACAGCATGCGCCACCACGCCGCTATCCGGTCCAGACGAAACGGCGCCTCGATCGCGTTCGTGCAAAAGATGCTAGGACACTCAAACCCGACAACCACCATCGATACTTACGAGCAATACGGCATCGACGAATTCACCGACGAAGCGCGCCGATACCTAGAGCACAACACACAGCCGTCGGTATACGTGCCACTGATACGCAAACTCGAAAAACAGGAAGCCGAACGGACGGAGCAAATAAAAAGTATTTTTGACCACAAACCATAATCCACTTTATACCCAAAGTTGTCCCCTTGACGGCCTTTGACTTAAACCAAGCCCTTTGGTATTGTGTACGTACAGCCGGATTGCCGGAGGTCGATATTAAAAATTTATTAAAACACAAAATAGGGGACTTATCCCCACCTGGCGAATAAAACCAATTCGACAAGAACCAAGGTCCTTGGTAAACTAAGTATCATGAAAGACGAAATAAAAGAATTCTTCCGCAAGGCTGGGAAAAAAGGCGGTAAGAAAACAAAAGCCAACAACGGTCCAGACTACTACAAGAAGATCGGAAAGATGGGTGGACGGCCGAAGAAGAAAACGAAATAGAAAGCAAACACTGCACTTTGACAAATGAATACAGTGATCTGGACACCAGGCGAGAGCCTGGAATCGAGAATAATAGTGCGTCGCACAATTACGCTTTTGTAATGAGTCGCATGCGTCGCAAAAGAAAAAGTGCGTCGCAAAAGAAAATCGGTGTCCAGATCACACAGTAAAATGTGTGATTTTTTTGTGGGCAGAGTGCTCGAGAGGACTGGAGATAGGCTTCATGGGATGGCAGGATTTGTCCCTACCGCCCACCCCTCGAGCACCTTGCCCATAAGATAGGTCGAATCACACGGCAAGAACTTAAAAATTAACCTCAAGCAAAACCAATGCTAGAAGCAAAAAGTGTATTTGGAATGATTTCAAAAGGACTAATCGTCCTCGCGGTGATGGACCTCGGCATCGTCATGATAACGATGATGGCCATTATGGCCGGCGACCAAGTTCAACACATCCCATTCTGGGACGCACAGATTCGATTCATCATTAACGCAATCGCATAAATGAAGAAACAAGACTTACTCAACAAGATATTTACAGAGCACCTGCTCGCAATGCTTAGTGTCTATAACCAGACCGGAGATAAGCTCGCGAAGCTCGAAGAAAAATCGCAGGACCGTGCAATTAATAAGTAAAAAACAACCCTTACAGGTCGTTTTATACACTTCGCGAAGAAGATATTAAAAGTGTATCAAAATGGCATCAAAGGGTCAATAAGAATAAAAACATTATGGAAATACGCAAAGCAGCCCGTCAAAAGGCAAAACTCCGACTCGGCCTATCAGGCCCATCCGGATCAGGAAAAACATTCAGCGCCATCTTATTGGCAAAAGGAGTAGTCGGCGACCTTAGCAAAGTGGGAATCATCGACACAGAGAACGGCTCAGCCGACCTCTACTCTCATCTCGGAGAATTTAACGTCATAACACTGCAGGCGCCATACAGCCCGGAGCGCTACATTGAAGCAATAGACGCTATGGAGAAAGCCGGCATGGAGCTGATTATTATAGACTCAGCCTCACATGAATGGGATGGCAAGGGTGGAGCGCTCGAAATAAACGAGCTTCTGGCCAACACTAAGTTCCGGGGCAACACCTGGGCGGCATGGTCCGAGACAACACCTCGCCATCAAAACTTCCTCGCGCGCATCACACAATCTAAGGTCCACCTAATTACCACAGCTCGAGCAAAGACCGACATGATCCAGACCGAAGACAAGAAAATTAAAAAGGTCGGAATGAAGGAAATCCAACGCGAAGGCTTTGAATACGAGCTCACCCTCAACTTCACAGTGGACCGAGATGGCCACTACGCCCGCGCATCAAAAGACCGTACCGGAATATTTATCGACAAGGATCCATTTGTGATCACTGAAGAGACGGGCAAGATCCTGAAGGACTGGGCAGAAAGCGGAATCGAACCAATCACCCCACCGGATCCAAAAGTTCTCGAAGCGAAGCGCAAGGTTCTCGCACTGGTCCCAATGCTCGGTGTCACTTTACCGGCCGACAAAGAAGCAATCAAAACCTTCCTCCCCGACAAAGTAAAAGAAATCACCGGCCTAGAACTGGCCGACGAAAATCTCCTGGCGATTGTCGCAAAACTCGAAGCAATGGTCCAAGAGAAAAACGCCAAGGTCAAAATGAAAAATGAGATCTTCCAGGCAGCAAAGGAACTAGGCCTAGTCATCGACGAAACCGGGGACCGATACGCACAGACCCGAGACTATGTGAACGGACTTGCCGGGAAGGATGTATCACTCGACAAGGAAGAAAACTGGACAGAGATCCACGGTCGCCTTAACCTCCTGGTCGGAGAAAAAAGAGAAGCATCAAGAAATTAAAAGCTAACGGGCCGAAAACAAAAGTATGTACGAAAACAAAGTAATCATCATAGGAAACTTAACCAAGAAGCCTGAACTGCGAGACGCGAACGGCATACGCATGTGTGGCCTCAACATCGCAGTCAACAGCACCTGGACCGACAAAGACTCGGGTGAGAAAAAAGAGAGCGTCGAGTTTATCAGCGTAACAGTATTCAGAAAACAAGCGGAGATCTGTGCGCAATGGCTCGACAAAGGCCAGAAGGTCTACGTCGAAGGAAAAATCAAGAACAGAGTCGAAGAGAGGGAAGGAGAGAAGCGCTATCACACCGGAATCATCGCCGATAAGGTCCAATTCGGGGCTAAGTCAGCACCTAAAGACGAAAACGACAATCGGTCCACTTATGCAGAGCAACCACGCACAGCGACGCCCACAGCCCCAAATAACCCGGTCCAAAAGAGCATGGTCGGAAACACAGGGATAGAATATCCAACCGAAGACATCAACCCGGACGACATCCCATTCTAAATGCCTTCGCAGACAAAGGTCGATTATAAAAAATAAACGGAGAAATTAAAAATGAAAAACCAAAACAAAGAAATGGTCCCTGGAATCAAATACCCTCGCGTAATGGTCTCAACAAAGAGACATGCAAAGCTCATGAAGGAAGCGCAAAAAGCAGGCATCAACATGGTAGAGCTCGCAGAGCATAAATTTAAGACTGCGGACCTAAACAACATGTCGAAGCTAAAGTAGCCCTTACTGGGCTCTCGACTCTGCTCACCTCATGAGAGGCGGGCGGCGATCGAGAGCACACACAAAGGGGGTCGTGTTCAGGTTCTAATAAGTTACCAACAGGTCGAACTGGCAAAGAAAAAATAAAAGCTTAAAATAAGAAAATAAAATTATATGTCAAAGCAAAGGTATATAAACACAAAAATCTGGGAGGACGCATGGTTCTCAGACCTCGATCAAATCGAGCAACTTGTGTTTATTTATTTCCTAACCAATCCGATGACCAACATCATCGGCGCGTACGAACTAAGCAAAGGGACAATCGGACGAGCCACAGGACTTGAGAGCCGAGTAGTCGAAGAAATGTTGAACAGATTTGAAAAGGCTGGAAAAGTCTACTACGTCGACGGATGGGTCATAATCGCCAACTTTATCAAACACCAAAACTACAGATCGCCAAAAATCCAAGCAGGTATCGAAAACGAGCTAAAAGATATACCAGATAACGTTAAAAAGTGGATTGGCATACCGTATCCATACGGTATCGATACCCTATCGCATTTAATTAAATCTAATTTAATTAAATCTAATTCTAATTTAATTAAAGATATTGCGCCGACTAAGGTCGTCGCGGTGGCCATTAAAGCTAAAAGGGAACCAAATCCAATAATTCCATTAACCGTAGAAATGTTAGAAGAACGCCTAACAAAAATGGAATCTGAAGAAGGAAGCGCACTCGACATCATAGCAACCTACATCCGAGAGAAACCTGTACACATCGAAAACTCAAAACAGCTCTCACTCACAATCGGACGATTCGCGCGAATCGCAAAAGCAGCCGAAGGCGCATATACCAACAAAGAAATTATGACCGCCATAGACGATATTAAAAAAGATAACCAGGACCGAGAGAGAAAAGGTCAAGCGCCAGTGAACTGGACGGTCGAAACAATAATTAAAACATTAATAAAAAAATAGTATGGCCAAAAGAGAATCAACACAAACCAAAGAGCTTGAAGAATTTACGAAGCTAACCCGCCAGGAATTGAAGGCACTAGATACGGAAGTAAAAAAAGCCGGAGGACATGAAGCTTATTTGATTTTAAAGAGAGCGATCCGGGTGGTGGATGGGCAATTGAGAATTCTACAACACGAAGACGGGTCCATGCCATACCAGAAATGCTCTGAAGAATTAAAACAGCTAGATGATTACCTAACCCGCAAACAAGCCGCTGAAGACTATGAAGAGGAACGCCTCACTGGAGTAAATCCAAGAGCGGAGCGCATGAGAAAAATAATGCAAGACGCCCGCGACATTACTCACTCAAAGAATTTAAACACCGCATGAGCTCCTGGCGATACCGGAAAATCTATCCCTACATCTGCCACGAATGCGGAGAAGCAAGACAAACAACAAATCTAGCCACAGTCCAAAAAATAATAAAGACCTGCCGGCCCTGTGTAAAACTCCTCCCACTCGAAGGGCAAACCAGTTTATTTGAAATAAAAACATCCAGCGAACCCTCCTATTCGCATAACATAAACAACACAACGCCAAATGTCTAACTCACACAAACTAACCGCCAAAGAGCTTGCCAAACTCTTAGCTGATATCCCTAATGAGCCGAGCAACTCCAAGCTCGGGCGAAAGCATGGCGTAGACCACTCAACTGTTTATTACTACCGCAACCGTAACCCAATCAAGCAGTATCATAAGCCTCAACCTGAACCACCTCCGCGAAAGTTTGACCGGCCAAGGTTTAATAGAAAACCATATCGGGAAAAGGACTTCGATGGCACACCACCCAGAAATGGAAAAGATTACGAAGACATCCTCGCTGAAGACGAACAGGCCAAGGCGAGGCGTCAAGCAAACTGCGAGCATGCATTCTGGACCAAGCGGTGCTCATGCTGCAATATAATTCTCGAAAGCGACACTGGACCAAATCCACATCTTATTTATAAAACAATAATTAATACATGATCGAAATCAACTTCACAATCGAAGGGAATCACAAAAGACCAACCGGCAACCCGCTTGGTTATACCCGCGTCATAAGCCACATGTGGCGACCAGACGCAACTGAGTACATGGCATGGTGCGAGTATGTCCGAGCGTGCTATTACAAACAACAAAACCTTAAAGGCTTCCCGATCATCACCTGCGACAAACCTGCAGTGCTTCCACGGAACCCTAAGAAGGAAAGTCCGAAGCCGATACAAACGAAGGCCCTGGCACGAATGGACCTAGTCATCGAATACGCAAACAACAGCCGACCAGATAGCGACAACGTGCACAAAGGAATTCTCGACGCTCTCTGGCTAGACGACAAGTACGTCATGGCCGGGAGCTATGAGAGCCGTGTGTCGCCGGATAAAAAAGGTCGAGTTTTAGTAACCATCAAAATCGATGACCAAAAATAAAAGCAAAAGAGTCTGGTGCCTGACGTGCGGAAGAAAAGTAGACGAAGAAAAGTGCAAGAACATTATTAATAAAAAGTCCTCATGCGATCGATGCTATAAGCTTCTCGTCTGGGGCATAGAAACTAAATAAAAATTATATGAAAAACAACAATAAAGTATTTAAGGACCGTGCAATAGAAAACCTCAACGAGCTCATTTGGAAAACCAAGTACGACTCAGCTTTTATTACAAGCCGAATCCCGATGCTCGAATCACAGCGCGACGAAGAGCAGGCCAAGGCCGACAAGATAGAAGCCGAGCTCACAGAAAAGAAAACCGGGGACCAGAAGAAGAAAGCGGTTCGCGAGGAGCTGAAAGCGCTGACACTCACACTCGGCAAAGCACGACAACGCGTAGGATATTTCAATCAGATCATCGGGCAGAAAGCCGATGAAGTAAAAGAGCTTGAGTCGAAGCTCACGGGCTTAGAAGGAAAGCTCGAATTTTTAACAGCATACGAAAATTAATCCCATGATAAGAACTGCTGAAAGTGTTTCTCCAATGCACCCGGATAAGTTATGCGACCGCATCAGCGACGCGATACTCGACGCGTGCTTAGAGCAAGACCCTGATAGCCGAGTAGCAATCGAAACCATGGGAGGCCATGGAATTATCACCATCACCGAGCTGAAGGCTGAAAAAATAAACTAGCATGGCTGAATATTCCAAAGAAGTACAAGCCGAACATACTGAGCTTATAAGTAGCGCGCTCGCCGTTCAGCCTCGCGCTTCTTTGCGGACGATCCAAAGCATGCTCCAGAAAGTGGACCGCCATCTCGATACCCACTACATCAGCAAGATCATAAAGAAGGTCCGGGGCGAACGCATCCACCGCTTCGATCGCTCACTAGTAAACGAACGGGTCGCAGAGATGCAGGATAAAACCCAGGCCGTGCAAAATGAAATGTGGAAGATTGTATACTCAAAAACCGCTGAAGACAAAGACCGGGTAGCAGCCGCGAAAGTGATCGTCCAATCAGAGCGCGAACTATTCGCAAGCCAGATGGACGCGGGTATATACACTCGCAAGCTCGGAGAATTTAGCATCGACTCAATCGAAGACGCTGAAACGCGCGAGATCATGGATGCAATGGAAAACTATGGCATCATTGAAGTCATAGCTGAAATAGTCGAAGAAAAGCCCAAACAAATCGCCAATGCCAATAAAAACAACAGAAAAAAAGTTCAAAGCAATAGCAAGTGATCCAATCCGTCGCCGGCATATTGCAAAATCTCTCCTGGGCTTCTGCACGGTGTATCTTCCGCATTACCTAACACTAAAGCCGGCAGACTTCCATCCTGAACTTCTCCACTTGCTTGGCGATAGAGAAGAGCGCTTCCTTGCCATCGAAGGATTCCGTGGATCCGCGAAGAGCTCATACGCCGGAACGGCTCTAGTGTTATGGTCCGCACTCGAAGGGCACGCAAAATTTATACTGTCGGTCAATGAAACTGACGACGTGGTGAAGCTCACGATCGCAAACATCCGCGAAGAGCTAGAGAGCAACCTGCGAATCAAACAAGACTACGGCGACATACTCATAAAATCAAGCCGTGCAACCCGGACCAAATTCACTGAGACAAATATCGTGCTCGCAAACGGCTGTAGAATATTTGGCCGTTCACGTGGCCAGAAAATCCGTGGACTTCGCCATAAGCAATACCGCCCGGACATGGTGGTAGCCGACGACATCGAAGAAATCGACAAGGTGCAAAAAAAGGAATACCGCGACCGCACTGAAGCGTGGATCAAAGGAACCGTAATCCCGGCCGTCGAAGAAACGAAAGCGCGCCTGGTGGTCCTCGGAAACCGCCTGCACATGGACGCGATCATGGAGCGACTCAAGAAGAACCCAACATTTACATACCGTGCATATGCGCTATTCAAAGGTGGCAAAGAAGACTGGGAGCATTGCACATGGAAGGCCAAGTACCCAAGCCAAAGAGCACTCGACGCACAGGAAGCAAAAGTCGGTCGCACAATGTGGCTCCGCGAATACTGTCTGAAGGTGGTCCCACCAGAAGGCCAAATCATTAAAGAAGAATGGCTTCAGCGGTACAAGAAACTCCCGGCTCAAATAAATAAAGTGGGGACCGGTGTGGACCTTGCGATCAGCCAAAAGACAACGGCCGACTTCACGGCTATGGTATCCGGCGTAGGCACACGCATCGAAGGCATGCCGAAAATCTACATACTACCCGGACCAATCAACAAGAGACTCACACTCCACGAAACGCTTCAGCAAATGATAAGCTTGCGAACTGCGCATAGAATCCATTCCTCGATAACAACTTTTTATATAGAAGACGTGGCGTACCAGAAAGCAGCAATCCAGGAAGCAAGGCGAAAGCTCCTGCAGGTCAAAGAAATGCGTGCGGGCCAGGACAAGCGAGCCCGCCTCGAATCAGTCGCAGCATTCGTTCAAAACGGGACTGTCGAATTCCCGGAAAAAGGATGCGAGGAATTATTAAACCAACTCTTATACCTTGGAGTGGAAGAGCACGACGACTTAGCCGATGCATTCGTCTATCTCATCCTAGGCCTGGCCGAATCTGGACTGCAGGAGTTTAAAGTGATCTCCATCGTATGATAAAAGTAACCCGGCAAATAGACCCCGAATGGGACCGGCTCATGACCATGGCGCAAAAGCTAGGCAAGGGGAAAATGGTGGTGATTGTAAACGAAGGCAAACCCGTGCAGGTGGAAGTAGCAATAAAGAAAATAAAACTGGACGGTCCTGATGAGGAGTACAAAGAAAAACTCCGAGTGATTTCTGTAAATTAACTTTGCAAAAAACTTCTCCACATGTAGGATATAAATAGTAGGCGAATCTCCCGTCTGCGCATGCGCATTTTTTTACAATAAAAGTTTTAGTCTTGTAGCGAAATACAGGGCTTCGATTCTTCTCTGAAAATTCACATCAGCAATGATGCGTAATGATCAGGGCGGAACCGAGGCCCTGTTTTTTATTTAAATAAATATGAAAAAAACCTTCTCAGATCGTTTCCTCGGTATGCTAAACCTTCAAAGGAAAGGCATGGCTAACATTCCATTGTCCGACTCCATTGGAGGCGCGGACTCTTTTGCTTTTTGGTTATCAAGCAAGAAGATCAGCGCGGCGCAGGCAATGCGTATAAACAACGGGTGGGTATACGCATGCGTGCGGGCGATAGCGGAAGCACTCGCGGGTATCAAGTTTAAGCTCTACGAAGTCCAATCAAACGGGGACTACGAAGAAGTATTCGACCATGAAGTGCTCACACTCCTAAACAGCCTGAACCCCCACCAAACCGGATACGAGGGGCGCTATGCAACCGCAGCACACCTAGAACTCGCAGGAAATAGCTACTGGCTCCTAGATGGTGTAGAAAAAGAAGGCGACCTACCGACTGCAATCTTCCCACTAAACCCGCAGTACATGAAGGTTATAAAAGACGTCCTCCCTAATTTTATAAAGCAATACGAATACAAGGTAGGGAATAGTCAAACCGTTATTTATCAACCATACCAGATCCTCCACTTTAAATACCCAGATCCAAACGATGCGTATGAAGGCATAGGAACGGTCCAGGCGATCATGCAATGGATCGACTCGGAAAACTATGCGACCGAAGTAAACCGCCAATACTTTATCAACGGAGCACGCATGTCCGGAGTCTTAAGCGTCGAGCAAGAACTTGCGCCTGAGCAAATGGAATATCTCCGCAAGTCTTTCGAGCAGGTCTACACCGGCGTATCGAACGCGTACAAAGTAGGCATGATGCCTGCAGGTGTGAAGTACGACGAGCTCGGCCAGAATCCGAAGGACATGGACTTCTCAAACCTCCAGGTAACAATGCGAGACAAAATCCTCGCAGGTTTCCGCGTACCAAAAACAATCCTTGGCGTAGCAGAAAGCGAAACGAACCGCGCAACTGCAGAGACGGCGAACTATGTCTTTAGTGAGCGAACCATCAAACCTAAAATCACCATGATCGTGCAGTACCTCAACGAAAAGCTTGTCTCTCTTTATGGCGACAATCTGGTCCTCGACTTCGAAGATCCAACACTAGGAAACCGTGAGCTCGCAATGAACGAGATGACCGCAGCAATGGCAGGCCAAGCAACCATGAGCATCAATGAAGCCCGCGAGCAATTCTTCGGTCTTCCGGGAATAGAAAATGGCGATGCAGTGATGGGTAATTTTTCAAACACTCCAATCGGCGCACCAAAGCCAAAGGCGGTGCAAAGGTCCGGCCAGAAAAACAAATCTATTATAAAGACCCCGGCGAAAACGGTCTACTCCAAAGTACGCGAAGCAAAAAAGACAATGACCACTGACATCACCGAGCGACTCGTAAAGAATATTGAAAATCTAAAAGAAAATGCAAACCAGACACTCAAGCAAAAAGATATAACCAAGCTGACCGACGAAGAGTATGAGCCAATATATAAAAGTTTTCTCAGCCGAGTGATTCCACACGAAAAAGAGCAATTGGAGGTCATGAAGAAGTTCAATGACGATCAGCAAGAAGAGATCATTAAGCTGATCCCGGACGCAATGAAATCTCTGAAGGACATCGAGACGAAAGCAAACTTCTCCACCATGTTCAAACTAGGCAAGTGGATCACCATACTTACAGATTTATCAACGCCGATTCACAACGAAGTATATGGGACCGAGCGCGAAGAAGCGGCAAAGCTCGTAGGCGTAGCACTCCCGGACATAACTCCCGAAGCAACTAGAGCCATCAAAGCGGGAGTTGAGCTCATGGCCCGAAGCTATAACGAAACCACCTTGGCACTGATTGAAAAAGTCCTCGATAAAGCCGAAGCGGACGGTCTAGCCATCGACACCGTAAAAGAGCGCATCAATTCACTGTTTGATTATAACAACGAGGTCCGCGCCGGAATGATCGCAAAGACTGAAACATTCCGCACAGCTAACAACGCAAGCCGAGACGCATGGCAAGAATCCGGAGTAGTTAAAGAGCTGAAGTGGTACACCTCCTCCGCAGACCCGTGCGAATACTGCCAACCGCTTAACGGCACAGTGATATCGATAGAGGAAAACTTCTTCGACAAAGGCGATACCGTAGCAGGTCGAGACGGCGGTAAGCTAGACGTATCATACGCGGACGTATCAGGCGGATCCCTCCACGTAAATTGCCAGTGTTATATCCGACCAGAAACCATATCACTTAGAGATTAATTATTAATAAAAAGTTACCAATTAGAATCAAATGAAAGACGCATTTAAAAAACTAACTGAAGAAATCAAAGCCGAGATACTTGCGACCACGAAAGACTTCGTGGAAAAGACCAAGGAAGCGGCTAGTGAGTCCGGCACGTTTAAATTCATTATTTCAACCGACGACGTAGATCGCCAGGGCGAAGTAGTGGACCAGAAAGGATGGGAGCTCGACAACTACATGGCGAACCCGATCGTACTCTGGGCACACGACTACAAATCGCTTCCGATCGGAATTGCGACAAGCATCAAGCAAGAAGGAAATAAATTAATAGCAGAAGGAATCTTCGCTCCGGCTGAGGCCAACCCCTTCGCACAGCAAGTAAGAAAATTGTATGACCTTGGTATACTCCGCACCACATCGGTAGGATTTATCGCAAAGGAAATGCAAAAGAACGTGATCACTAAAGCAGAGCTCCTAGAGTTTTCAGTGGTTCCAGTTCCTGCAAATGCCCAGGCTCTCCGCATCAACACGATGAAGGAAGCGGGTGTGGACCTAGAAATGATGGCCATGAAAGGCCTTGAGCTGAAGGAAGGCGAAGAAGAGCCAACTGCGGACGAAGAGGATGAAAGTGGCTCAACTGAGCCAAAAGAGGGGGATACATGCACCCTAGAAGACGACACAGAGGGCGTGTTGGCCCCAGGTGAAGACGGAAAGCTCGTATGCACCCCGAAGCCCACATCGGAAGAAAAGGGGGCTGTATCGGACATGGACCAATTCGAAAAACTTCTCACTGAAACAATCGGACTACTCAACGCATACGCTACGGATCCAGAGAGTGAAGTAAGTGAAGAGACGGAAGTAGGTAAAGCCGTGAAGGCAAAGAAGGGTGATCTGCTCGCCATTCTTTCCAAACAGTTGCAAGGCGGAGCCGAAAAAGCAGGGCGTGTCCTTTCTGAAAAGAATCGCACGACCATCAACGAAGCCATCAAAGGCATGAAAGCCGGTATCGCCGCCTTAGACGAGTTGCTAGACGCAACTGACGAAAAGGGTGACGAGGGGAAGAAAGGCAATGGAGCCTCCCCGAAAATAAAAAGGTCGAGTGATGCAGGGTCCGACGAAATGGAGGGACTGAATAGTTTCCTCCGAAAACGGGAGGTCTTGCGAGAAATTAATAACGTAACAAGTAACGCCTTGGCTAACTTTAATAAAAAAGCCAAAGGCAAGAATAAATAAACATATGAACATAACAGATGAACAGTTGAAGTCTCTTATGGACGGCGTTGAAAAATCAGTAAACGACTCCATGGAAAAGAATCTTGAGAAAGCTGTAGGCCCTATGGTCGCAAAGCAGACCCGAGACATTGTAGAAAAGATGCGCATCGAGCGCTCACTCTTCGGATCAGACCGCTCAGGTTTGGATGAAGAGCAAAAGAAAGAATTTGCAGGAATCGTTAAGAGCATCGCTTTTGGTAAAACAAAAGCTAACGAAGCTTTGATTGAAGAGACTGATGCACGTGGAGGTTTCCTTGTGAGCCAAGAAGTAGCAAATGCAATCGTAAGAATCGCCGCTTCAGTTGGACTTGCAATGGGCAAAATCACAAAGTGGCCAATGCAAACTGACGAGCTTGCAGTACCTGCATACACTGGGTCTTTCCTTGAAGGCGAATATCTAGGAGTAGACGCAGCCGGAACTCCTACCGCATTAACTTTCGGTCAGGTTTCTCTTATCACTAAGAAATGGCAATTGGCATTCGCAGTCGGCAACGACTTGCTTGCTGACGCCTCAGTACAGTTGGCAGACTGGCTCCTTGCGCTTGGCGCGGAAGCTCTTGCTAACCGTGTCGACAAAGAAGTATTCAACGGCGTGGGCACACCATTCCAGGGAATCCTTACTCACCCAAGTGCAACAGTATTCACTTGTGGAGTTGGACACGACACCTTCGCTGAATTTGACCCAGTAGATGCATCTGATGCAATCGCTAACCTCGAAGAGTCTCTTCTTGATGGCGCTGCGTTCTACTTCTCAAGAACAGTGTGGGCAAAGCTTCGCTCTCAGAATACTTCTGGAGTGTACGCATTCGGTGGTTTCAATCCTCAGATCGGAACTCTCGAAAAGCAAACTGGTATCAAAGAAGCCGGCTACATCTTAGGATACCCGGTTTACACTACTCGTCACCTTCCTGCTAACAGCGCATCCGAAGCATCGACCAAGTTCGGTATCTTCGGAAACCTTAAGGCAGTTGCATACGGCGACAAGGGTGAACTAAGAGTCGCTCAATTTACTTCCGGATCATTCGGCGGTAAAGAAATCGCTCTTGCAGACCAAACAGCTATGGTCCTAAAGCACCGTCACGCGATCGTCGTAACGCTTGGTGCAGCCTTCGTGGTTATCAAGTCAGCCGCTTAGTCTTAACCTTCTTCCGACTTACCGCCCGCGAGCAATCGCGGTCGGGATAGTCGGAGGAAAAGAATAAACACCATGTCAAACAAAGAGCCAAAAAATCAATATAGAGTTTTGCAACCGATCGGATTCTCTGGACGCCAAGAAATTGGTGCCGTCGTAAATCTTACGGATGCAGAAGCAAAATCGATTGGCGAAGACTTCGTTGAATTCATCATCGAAAAGCCGGAAGCTCCTGAAGGCGACGAGACAATTGATCACGTCGTAACCCAGGAAGATCTAGACAACAACCCGTCACTTGAAGAAGAAGGGGTACAAGTTGGAGACGTTATCCAACTTCCAAAGCCAGAACCTTTGGAAGACAAAAGCGCAAAAGAACTGAAGGAAATCGCGAAGTCCCTTGGCTTAGCAGCCTCCGGTTCAAAAGAAGACTTGATCGCGCGCATACAGGAAGCGAACAAGTAATTATTAACCCTTCATAACAAATATAAATCTATGAAAAATGTATACGACAATGTGAAGATCCTTGCATCTCTAGTACCGGCAACACGTACAGCTTCGGCTAACGGAACCGGAGTAGACACTCTTGGATACACCAGTGTGATGGCAGTCATTCTCGCAGGAGATATTGACCTTGCTTCCACTGACGAAACCTACGCTTTTAAAGTGCAGGATTCTGCTGATAACTCAACCTTCGCTGACGTCACAGGCGCTACAACGACTGCGACTGCCGACAACGATGTAAAAGTTGTCCGCTGTGACGGTTTGCGTCGCTACGTTCGCGTAGTCGCTACCCTTGGTGGTACTACACCATCATGGCCAGGATCTGCGATCTTCGCACTCGGCCGTGCTTTCTCAAAGCCAGTTAACTAAAGCAATTTAGTTTTCGCTCTCTCGGTCCGATCACTCGGACTGAGTCGCGAGGACTTAATCAAATCCCTCGGAAAAATATATGGCAGAAATAATATATACACATTCACTTACAACCGTAGCAAGAGTAAAGAACCGACTCGTTATAACCGACTCGGGTTTTGATACTGTCTTTTTGCGAGGGATAAATGCAATGACTGATTTGATTGAGAGCTACTGCAACCGCAGATTCAAAAGCACTATGTACACTGACCAGATTATATCAACCAGACACGGCGGAACGGACCTACTTCTAAAGCAATCCCCAGTAACTTCACTCGCGAGCATAAGCTACACAGTCGGTATGCCAAAAACATGGACCGCTTACAATGCGACAAATGACTATGAGCTAATCGAAGACGGCAAAAGCGGAATAGTAAAAATGTACGCAGGCCTTCCAAAAGGCGAAAACACGATCAAGGTAACATATACAGCCGGATACCTAATTGACTGGGCAAACTTTGGATCATCCACTCACACGCTCCCGGCCGACCTCTCAGACCTTTGCGAGAGACTAGTGGTCCGCATATTTAAACGTCGAGATGCGGAAGGAAAAAGCCAGGAAGGATTCGAGTCGAACGCCATCACATGGGCCACAGAGCTCACAAAGGAAGACAAGATGACCTTGGCAAAATATAAGCGGTTCGCACCGTTCGAATAATATGGCTGAATTTAATTTTGAAATTGAAGGGCTCGATAAAGTGGTGAAGAATTTTCGGTCTGCACCACAGATCGCCGAGCCGGTATACCAGAAAGCAATGGAAGGTACACAATTCATTTTTGAGAAAAACAACATCCAGGGCGACCCAACGCCGTTCATCACCGGAAAGCTCCTCACATCTTTCAGACACACAGTCGGCCCACTCTTCGCAAGATACTATCCGACGGCCTTCTATGCGAAATGGGTGAATGACGGCACAAAGAACCGAACGGGCCACCACTACATGGAAAAGATTAAAGAAAAATCAAAACCAGCAGTAGGGGATTTATTCAAAGAAGCGGCGGACATAATAGCCGAGAAAATAGCACAATCATGATCAGCGCAATAAAAAACAAAATAAAAGACAAGCTCGATGCACTCAAAGTCGCCGGCACACTCGGACTGGTCATTATGGACGACCTGAAGGTGGGGATCCTAGACCGAGACTTCAGCGCATTCCCGGTGGCCGTCATACAGCCGGCATCAATCGAAGGAACCTACTTCACAAACCGGCAAAACTCCAGGAAGCACAACGTACAGATCGTGGTCATCCAGAAAGTAGAAAACATCACAGGATCGTCGGACATCGAAACCCTCGCAGAAACGCTCATCGATGCATTCGACAATGATCCCACACTGGGAGATACAGCGAGCGGCGGAGTCGAGCCATCGTCCACGGTGCCGGAAGCAGTTACATCGAAAGGCAAATCAATGATCGCATTCTCGATACTGATCAAAGCCAAAGCAATAAAAGATTTAACATTTAGCTAATAAATATATGATCGAATTATCAAAAAACAAAGACATGGCGAACACGCCAAAGAAGACGAAGGAAATTGGTGCCAAAGAAGATTATTTCTTCCCAGGCGGAACCAAATATCTCCCGCAGACGGTCCAGGCCGAAAGCCAGGAAGAAGCGAATGAGATATACGAGAAGAGTAAAGCAAAGGTCTAATAATTATTAATAGTTTATTAAATAACAAAAAAAATATATGTCAAAAGGAATCGGAAGAATTTTACAAGTAGGAGTAGCGAAGGAAACCGTCCGTGGTACTTCTGAAGCAGCGGCAACTTACTACATCCCATTCAGTGATGCAAGCATCGAAGAAAAGGATGAGAAAGCGCTCCGTAATCAGAGCCGTGGCATCATCGAAGAGAGTGTAGGTGAAGACATTGTAAGGCAATGGGCTGAAGGTAGTATCACTGCCCCGCTCACAGACAAAAGTTTCGGTTTGATTTTACTCGCAACATTCGGTACATGCACCACAGGGGCAAATGTAGATGGATCGGGCACAATTAAGGACCACGTTTTCACAGTCGCACAATCAGCGCAGCACCAAGCACTCTCAATCTTTTTGGATGATCCACTAGGTGGCCAAGATTATAAATTTGCCATGGGTGTGATTTCAAGCCTTGAGATCAACTACGAGCGAGGGAAGTTTATAGAGTTCTCCGCAAACTTCATGTCGAAGAAAGGAGCAACTGCAACGCTCACGCCATCGGCAACAACAGAAAATCTTTTCTTGCCGAACCACTTCGTATTCAAAGTGGCATCAGCGCAATCTGGACTTACTGCAGCAACCGCGATTCCAATGAAGAGCCTAAAGCTCTCAATCGAAAAGAACGTGGAAGCTGACGACGTCCTTGGATCACTCGCACCGGCAGACTTCCTTAACAAGCAATTCATAATCACTGGAGAGCTCGAGGCAATCTGGCAAAACGAATCAGACTTCAAGACTGCGGCACTCGCTGGCACAGCCCAGGCAATGCGTCTTGATTTACTCCACACAGTAACAATCGGAACTGCGGCAAAGCCTCAGCTCCGTATAGACCTCAATAGCGTAGTGTTCGGAGAATTCAAAACACCGATCAAGATCGACGACGTTATGGTCCAGACCCTAAGCTTCAAGGCGCACTACAGCACCACTGATAGCAAAATGGTCACAGCAACTCTTACTAACGCAGTAGCAAGCTACTAAATATATGGACAGAGAAACACGAAAAACCCAAACTCCAGAAGGTTATGAGCTCACACTTAAAACCTACCTCACCGCCCGGGAGCGAAATAGCCTCCGTGACCTTTATCTAAAGGCGGCAAAGGTCTCAGTCGATACAGCCGGCACACAGTCTCAAAGCTTCACGCTCGACGGCTCCGTGCTAAGTGAAATCCACAATAAGCTGATCGAAACCGTGGTCGTGAAGTACAAAGAGATTACCTCGTCAGACGCAATCCTAAACACGCTCCTTGAATCGAAGCCAGAAGAATACGACTTCGTAGTCGAGGAAGCTAACAAGCTCAACGCAAATTTAGCACCGGCGAAGTAGAGAGTAGGTGGCGCAAATACTTCGCTCATGGAAAAGCCGAACTGACCGAGAGCATGATAGCCGCCGTCGTTTGTCGAGAGTACAAGTGGACCTGGCACGAATATCAAGATCAGCCGGCCGAGTTTATAGAGACAATACTGGCCATGCTGAACGCAGAGGCCGAAGAAAGTAAAAAGAAAAAATAACAAAATTATGGCATCAGAAACTGAAATCGGAATATTGGTAACCCTCAAAGACCAGGCTTCGGCAGCTATGGGTAAAATGAGCGGGACTATCGAGAAAATGCAGCCGGCATTTAAAACGATGGCTGTAGCCGGTACAGTTGCCTTCGGTGCTATAAGTGCTGTCGCAATGAAAGGTATTGCCGATTACGCTGAAGCTGAAAAGGCGGCTTTACAGTTGCGACATGCGGTTATTAATGTATCCCGTGCGACTGAAGCTCAGCTCAAAGCGACCGAAGACCTTGCTGATGCGCTTGAAAAAAAGGGGGTCCTGGATGGTGACAATATAAAAATGGGACTGGCTCAACTTTCAACCTTCGGACTGTCTAATAAAGCGGTCCAAGCTCTTGGAGGTTCATTGTCGGATCTTGCAGTGAACCAATTTGGAGTGAAGGCATCAGGTGAGCAACTTGCTGACACCGCAAACGTTATCGCAAAAGCGCTCAACGGACAATTTGGAGTGTTAGAAAAATCAGGTATAAGATTCACTGAAGCTCAAAGAAAGGCTATTGAATTTGGAACTGAGATGGAAAAAGTATCAGCCATCAATGAAGGTTTCGCACAAAATCTTAAATACACAAACGAAGTGGCTCTAAAAGGACTTGAAGGTCAGCTTGCGAAAACCCAAGTGAGTGTCGGTAATCTTTCTGAATCAATCGGCAAATCATTGGAACCAGTCCTTCGAAATATAATCACCGCAGTGAAACCAGTCATTGATTCTTTTGTGGAATGGTCCACAAATAACCCTGAGCTTTTATTAAACATAATATTAATTGGAGGCGCAGTCGCGGCATTGGTGGCAGTGCTTGGAACTATAGGATTAGTTCTTCCAATGGTAATAGCAGGAGTCGGAATGCTTAGTACCGCGTTTATGTTTCTCACTGGGCCAATCGGCCTGGTCATTTTAGCAATAGCCGCACTAGTCGCGGTTGGGATCTATCTCTATACCCACTGGGAGGAGGTTAAAATTTCACTTATAGAAATCTGGGACGCAATCAAAGCCAAAGCCATGGCGATATTCAACTCTATAAAAGAATTCTTTAAACAGCATTGGGACGAAATGCTGGCTATTGCTATACCTGGACTCGGCGCGATAATCGCGTACGTGATCAAAAACTGGGACGAGATGAAAGCCAACTTCACTGGAATGATCAAAAAAATGTCCGACGCGTGGTACTACATGTGGCACGGCATGGGAGAGGTGGTGAAATCAATCTGGGAAGGAGTAAAAAATACAATCAAGTCGAGCATCAACTGGGTACTGGAAAAAATAAACTCAGTGATCACTGCAGTGAATAGCGCAATGTCCTCAGTCTCTGGCAAGCTCGGCTTTGGCGCCATTAATATCCCGACAATTCCACTCCTTGCAAAAGGGGGAATAGTAAACAGCCCAACCCTGGCCGTGATTGGTGAAGCCGGACCTGAAGCAGTGATCCCGCTCTCACGGATGGGAAGTATGGGCCAAGGTGGTGGCACAACCGTGGTTATTAATATGGAAAACGTAATGACCGGGCCAGAGTATGCCGAACAGATGGGCGAGGTTCTGGCGATGGCAATTAAAAGACAAATAAGAATCGCATAAAAATATGTCCTTGCAATTAAAAATAAACACTGTTGATCGAAGCAGTCAGATAGATTGGAAAAGCTTAGCGAAGACCGAAGGACTTACAAAGGAAGCGGACTCGCTCTCGTTTGTCATAAAGAAAACGCCAAGCAAAACCATCCCCGCGCTTGGCCAAGACGTCGAGCTTTTCGAGGATGCAATCAAAATCTTTGCCGGCACGATCACCGAGAAAAATGACTACAACATCGGCGGGATTCTTCTCGGGTACACGTTTACATGCAAGGACAAAGTACATCAGTTAGACCGCAAACTCGTTGTGAAGGCATACGAGAACCAAACAGCCCAGGCCATCCTCGAGAATATCATCGACACATTCACGACGGGCATCACTTATACAAACATCCAGGCCGGCACGCCAACACTCGGGTCCGTAAAATTCAACTACGAACAACCATCAAAATGCATCCAGAAAATAGCGGACCTGATCGGGTACGATTGGTACATCGATGTGGACGGGGACTTGCATTTTTTCAACGACACAGTCAGCACAGCACCGTTTGAAATTAATGACACCGACTACAAGCTTGAATTTGGCACACTCAACTTCAACGGCAATATTCTTGAGCTCAAGAACAGTATCGTGGTCCGGGGCGGAGAATACCAAAGCGAAATCCTCGAGGCTGAAGTAGTCGACAAATATATCGCGGACGGCACACAGCGTGTCTTTGTGAATATTTATCGTTACGCCAACATTTTTGTGAAGGTCGACGGCGTACTGCAGACAGTCGGAATCGACAACATCACCGACGAAACGACTGTGGACTGTTTGTATAACTTTACAGAAAAAGCCGTGAAATTCCGAGACAACAACAAGCCGGCCAACGGCATTGTAGTGAAAATATACGGCGACGCGTACATCCCGCTCATAGTGAAGGTCCGCGACCAGATCAGTGTCGCAGCATATGGCGAGCAACAGTACATCGAAGTCGACAAAACCATCACCTCCGTATCTGAAGGAAAAACCTTCGCAAAAGCCCTGCTCCGAAAATGGGCATCAGGTAGCTCTGCGGGGTCCTTTAAAACAAGAGAGACAGGGCTACGCACTGGGATGCAACTCACAATCAACAGCACGATTATGGGCGTAAACAGCACATACAAAATAAACCGCATCCAGGGCAGGGCCAACGGATCCGGAAGTATGATCTACTCCGTGAGTTTTATATCCTCAGGTAACATCACCTTCACGGACATTATAATTAAGCTCCTTGGCCGAGATAAATTAAACATCGAAATAAGCGACGATGAAGTCCTTCAACGCCTTGAAATCTTCCCGGAAGTAATCACAGTGGCCGACATGGTCACCGTTAGCGCAAAAACAGGTCCATACACCTGGGCAACGTCAGGCTCAAGCGATCTTATTTGGAACTTTGGAACCTGGGTAGCATAAAAAAACATATGAAAAAAAATAATGTAAAACAGAATATGGGAGTCACAGGAATCGTAACGGTCCGCAGGTACAAAGCCGGTACGATCGACAAGGCCCGCGAAATGATCGCGCAATACGGCAAGGGGAAATCCTCATCGTATCTGAAGGAATTATTTGCCGAAAACTTCCTCGGTATAGGCGCCCGGAATAATAATCTAGTAGTAGCAAATGGAGTAGCCGGCCGAAATAATATCGCACTGCATCTCACTGGAGTCTACACAACCGCACTCGCAATCACATACGGAGAGATCGGAACCAACGCAACAGCACCAACAAACGCAGACACAGCACTCGGCACGCCAACACTCCGTAAGTCCGTCGATGACTACGATCTCGCGGATAACGTCGCAACCTTCCGATTTTTCTTCCCAGACAGCGAGCTCGTAACTGCCACATACTACGAGTTCGGGACATTCACCAACGGTACGATCACCCTGAGTAGTGGGCAATTATTCAATCACGCGCTCTTCTCTCCGAGCTACGTGAAGGCAACCGGAGAGGATACGACCGTCGAAGTCGAATTCACTATAAGCTAATTTATTAAATTTATGAAAAGCATTGAAGTAGTAGCCGGCGCATCGGCCAAAGCATCAGAATACAACGCACTCCGCCAGGATGCCACAGCATCGTCCTGGCTCCTTCCGCATGAAAAAACGGTCCCAAACATGACCCTGTACGTGGAGCCCGGCCAGTTTTGGATCTCAGGGGTGAAATATACCTTCGCAGGAGGCTACAGCCCCACAGTAACCGCCCCGGTAGGCAATCCTCGCATTGACCTCCTAACTATAAATAGCGCGGGCGTCTTGGCCTTAACAACAGGGGTAACGGGTGCGGTTCCAGTACCTCCAAGCTACCCCACTGATAAAATCGTGATCTGTGAGATTTACATAAAGGTCGCAAGCACGACAATCCGGGACACAGACGTGGGCGGTGGAGTTTCTTATATCAACGTGGACACTCGACCCTTCATGGCTTTGGTATCAGCCGGCGGGGGATTCAACACAGCGACGGTAACATACGATTCGAGCGATAGAGTAGCCACGATAGTAGACACACTGACGAGCACGACCTACACCTTCACCTGGTCAACGAATGACACTCTGACAACAGTAGCAAATGGCACATACACCTGGACCTTCGCGTGGGATTCGAACGGGAGGCTGACAGGCATTACAAGAAGTTAATTATTAATTAAGCATAAAAAAAACATGATCACAGTAAATGCAAATCCACAGGGTGCGCAAGGTAGCGGAATAAGAGCCGTACACTACCAGCCACTCATGAAGTTATTAGACAACAAAAGCATCGGCCTCAGTGTGGGGAGCGATGGATCAACTGCAGCGCGCGGTACACTCTACCCGAGCAACCTAAACAATCACGCGAACCTTGGCACTCCGCAAACATACATGACGGCCGAGCTTGCTACTTTAGATGCCGGCGCGGGATTCGACGTGAATGACTACGCCTCAGGAGCAAGCAAGATAAAGGTCGGCGAGAGGTACTTCAATAAATATAAAAGATTTAAATATATAAAGTACCAGGCATCAACACAAAACAATGCCATCCTAACAAGCTTCTTCAGCTCAATAAGTAGTAACGCCCACAAAATTGCGGAGCTCGATAGCACCCGCTTTGTTCTTTTCTACAACGACAACAACGCCAACCTCAAGGCTATAGTCGGGACCATAGCAAGTGGGGCGATCACTTTTGGCTCATCAGTAGTGATTAACGCGGCTCAATGTAACGCTGATGGAGTAAACGCTGTGCTTATCGGAACCGATAAAGTGGCTGTCGTTTATAACCTGACTGCAGGAGGTGCCGCACTCAGCGCAAAGGTCATCACCATCGCAACAAGTACGATCACAGTGGGCTCAGTTAACAATTTTGCTGCATCCGGATATAACGGAAGCGGATCTATCGCTATTGGAAAACTGGCAACTGACGCCTTTATTATTGGATGGGCTGGTGGGTCTGGTGGCACTCCAACCTTCCAGGCATTCACAGTATCCGGCACCACAATCACGGCAGGGTCTGCAGTAACAGACTCAGGAACTGTAGGAGCGATGGTATGTGGAACTGCAGCCGCAGGCAACAAGGGAATGTTCTGGTGGTCTGACCGCGCAGGCGCAAGTAAGGCCATAGCATTCACCACTTCAGGATCTACTATTACAAAAGGAACGGCAGTCACTACAAGTGGTGACTATCCAGGCACATGGATGCAATCAAGTATGTGGGAAGCTGGCACAGATGTTTACATTGCGATCGGTTCAAGCCGACTTTACCCATTCACTTTAAGTGGTACGACAATCACAGCCGGGACAAACATCGTACTTACTGGGTGGAGCGGATATCACCACAAAGTAGTCACCTTAGCAGCGGGAGATTATTTGGTTTACACATCTTCTGGAGTGGTCCGCATCGCAGTAACAGCCGGAGGCGCGAGCGTCACGACTGCATACGCGAGTCGTATAAACTCAACATCTGGAGGCAGTTATTCAATACCCGCATGCTGTGGCACAACAGTCTTCGATGTTGCAGATCGTAACGGCACAAACACCAGTCTCTACTACTCACTCGGAGGCGCCGGCACAATCGAGTTTTATAACGACGCGACCATCATCGGAAGCGCAGTAACTCCAACAGTCCAACTCGGTACAAATCAGCAAAACATCGATAATGCCATCAACGGAAATAAGGCGTACTTAAAAATTAAAAACACTGCAGCATTCACGCAAACAATCGTAACATCGGAGGTAGGCGTCGAAGTAGATTAATAGGTTTTCTAATCAAATAA
>JALYPT010000031.1 GCA_030856205.1 bacterium
TGCTTAGGCTGTCTCTATTGATGGCACCATTCACGCCGTTTTTGGCAGAAGAGCTCTTCTTGAAATTAACCGAACAAGAATCGGTTCATTTACTTGATTGGCCAAAAGCCGGAAACGTAAACGAGCAGCTTGTTGATCAGATGGCGGCCGTGCGTTCTGTCATATCAGACGGTTTGGCGCTGCGGTCGCAAAACTCATTGAAAGTAAGACAGCCTCTGGCTAGCGTACAAGTGACGAGTGATCAGATGAAGTTAATCGAGGAGTTTGAGGATATCGTCAAAGAAGAGTTGAATGTAAAGGAAGTTATGGAAGGCGCAAACCTTGAGCTCGATACTAAACTGACCATGGCTTTGAAGCATGAGGGAATTATGCGAGAAATTGTTCGTGTGGTACAGGGAACGAGGAAGTCTGCAGATCTTAATGTAGACGATCGGATTGAACTATATTTGCATACTTCGGACGACACAATAAAAACTGCGATCAAAGAGTATGAAAAGGAAATTAAAGCCGAGACGTTGACCAAAACGCTGGTTTCTAAGAAGTTCGAAGGCCAAGAGAAGACTGTTCAGATCAACAAACACGACGTCACCGTAATCCTCAAAAAAGCAAAATAACACTTTACAGAAGGGTTTATCTCTGTTAAAATAATGCGAGTATGAAAAAAGCAGTAATTAAAAGCGGTGGAATCCAGTTCGTAGTCGAGATCGGCGACGTAATTGTTGTTGATTTACTAAAAGATGCAAAAAAAACAGTTGATTTTACTCCACTATTAGTCATCGACGGCGACAAAGTTGATGTTGGAACTCCAGAGGTCAAAGGCGCTAAAGTAACAGCCGATGTTGTTGAAGCTGATACCAAAGCCGACAAAGTTACAGCTATTCGTTTCAAAGCCAAAAAGCGAGTCAAAAAGATTCGCGGACACCGCCAACGACAAACCCACCTCAAGATCAAATCCATCTCATAGTATTTGTGGGTCCTGACGCTCCTCGTTCATGTTCTTTTTCAAGATCACCAGAAATTTTTATGGGTAAACAGGGACACTGTTCACCCCTTTAAATTTCAAGAGCCTGATCTTGAAAAAGAAATGAAGCGATACGCGCCACCCGCTATCCCAAGTGATGTATAATATTGGTAATGGTAAAGAGGGTAACAATTTTCGGGGTCGGGTTGCTGGCAAGTTTGTTGCTTTTAACTTCATTGGTTTTGGCCGCAAGTATTTCTCGAACGTATAAAACTACAGATTCTGAACTTCGCCAAGGAATGGCTGTCTCACTATCGGCCAACCAAGATTCGACAGAAAAATTGGTTGAAGGTGCATTTACGTCAACCTCTAGTAGATTTGTAGGAGTTGTCACAAACGAGAGTGATTCGCTGTTGACGATTTCGCAATCTAATTCAGATTTGATCGTAGCTGTGGATGGTGAAACAGATGCTTTGGTTTCTGATGCAAACGGATCTGTTTTACCAGGTGATTTGGTAGGGCTATCACCGTTCAAGGGCATTCTGATTAAGGTTGATCCAAGCAAAGATGCTTCACAAATAACACCTATCGGAGTCGCTGTTGGAAATCTAGATGATGCCGAAAAAGAGTCAAAAACTGTTCAACTTAACGACGGTGGCTCGCAGGCGATCTTGGTGGGAAAGATACGAATTGAGCTGAGTTCTGATATCGGTACTAGATCGGTTCAACAGAGTGATAAAAATATATTCGTTGTGGCTGGAGAGTCACTAACAGGGAAGGCAGTAAGCGGAACGCAAGTCATTGCTGCACTTGTTGTGTTCGCGTTGATGATTATCATAGTTGGATCGATTGTTTATGGAGCAATTAACAGTGCAATCAAGTCTGTTGGGCGTAATCCATTGGCAAAATCAGAAATTTTTAAACAAATCCTTCAAGTCTCATGGATTGTACTCTTGGTTTTGGCGTTTGGTTCAGGAATTATTTACGTAATTATGTTCATCTAGTAATAAATTTGTTCAAAAATTGCAGAACAGAGGTGATAATAGTTTGCCTTTAGCGGATTGTTTGTTACAATAACAACAGTAGTAAAACACCTACAAACAAAAACTAACCAAAAACAAAATGGCTGACGACCCACAACAACAGATACCAAACATAGATAATGGTGATGAAAATTCGCCTATTTCTGCTGATCCACAAAATCCGGAACAAACCGAAGCTACGCCCAACCAGAGTTCAGAAGAAAGTACATCTGAAGCAATTCCTCCCGATAATGAACAAGCTAGCAACCCCGATTTAACAGAGACAAATGAACAAACACAACCCGAACAACCCGATCAACCAGTCGAAGGGCAAGCGGAAACAGATCAACCACCAGTTGATGCCTCGGTTCAAGATGAACGTCGTGTATCAGATCTGAGCGAGCAAAGATTTTATCCGGTAGAAAATCTCGAATCTCAAGAATCACTAGATACACCTACCCCAGTTACCGCGTCGGAAGATGCAACAAATGCTGGGCAACAAACGACTGCAGGTGGGGAAGAACCAAAGAGATCCCGTTTCAGAAACAGGGGTGCGATCTTTGCGATAATTATCGCAGCATTATTACTAACAGCTCTTGCAGCTGTAACACAGTTACGCCAGGGTGGCACCAGTGATGATTTATTAAGCAAGTTTACTGAACAATCGGTTCAAGTTGACCTGGCCGATGCAGTTGTAAACTTCGACGGAAAAGGGGATCAGCTAGTTGTAAACGGTTTACTTACTGTTGCAGCAAGCAACGGAGCAAGTATTAGTCTTAGCACCGCGGGTGTTTCGGGATCAAATGTATATCTGTTCCCAAATGGTAACGGAACACTTTGCATTGACTCCAATAACTGCGGATACATAAATTCTCAAAGCATCAACGGTATAGCTGGTCAGATAATCACAACTGCCGGGGCTAATTCTGTAACGCTTTCGGCAGGAAATAGTATTTGCCAGGTTTCAAACAACTGTTCTTCTGTTTTACAAAACGGCAACTCCTTCGGTGGTCCATTGGTTGTAGGCACAAACGATGGATATGATATTGCTTTTGAAACAAATGGAACAAAGAAAATTTATATATTAAATTCCAATGGAGGGTTGGCTTTTGGAGTGGCAAAAGATACGGATTTGTTCAGGCAGTCAGCCGGTGTGCTTAGGACTAGTGGTGACCTAAGTGTCGGGAATAGATTGGTGATTGGAAATGATACATCGCCTGATATTTGTACGACATTCGTCCCTGAATGTGACTTTGTATTCAATGCTGAAAGAACCTATACAAATGTTGATGGAGTTAATCCAGGCGGCGGTTTTGTAAAAGTTATTCTTGATCCAGCAACTGATCCTGCCTATGGTGGATTAATTTCTGCTGTTGGTGGAGGATTTTCTGCAGAAGTAGCTGACGGGAATACTGCAAATTTTACTGGCGCATTGGCAGGGACATTTGGATATGCTAAACACGGAGGCGTGGGTCATGTCGATGTACTGCTTGGTGTTATTGGTGTGTCCGATAATTCATCTGTAGGCGATGTTGGAATCAGCGTTGGTGGTTTGTTCTCTGCGATCAACAGGGACGCAGGGGTTGTTTCAATAATGGCAGGAATCGCTGTATTACCAATAGCAAATCTCACGGGAACTGTAGCATCTGGTTATGGAATTCACGTTGAAAGTCAAACACTTGCTACTGAAAGTTATGGAATTGCAATTGGGGTCGCATCAACTCAAACGTTGTGGTTGTCAAGTGGAACTGACAGTACAACCAGCAATGGAGGTATCGCATTTGGTTTGTCAAGAGATACTAATCTATATAGATCTGCGGCTGATACACTTCGAACTGATGATGCGCTCGAAGTGGGAGGAACGTTAGAAGTTGCTTCGACTGCAGAAGTTACTGGTTCCTTAGGTGTTGGAGTTGCTCCAGGAAGTTATAAGCTTGATGTCAGAACCGACTCCGCTGGTAGTTATGTAGCGAACTTCTTTAACGATGGAAATGTTGATAATCGATATGGTCTTCGAGTTCAAGCTGGAGCTGATGCCGGAACAGGCACAACTTATTATCTTGACGCTTACGACGGCGACGGTGGCCAAGTAGGCTATATCGCAAACATAGCGGGCACATTTGCATTAACAGATGTGTCTGATGCAAGAACGAAGACAAATGTAGCAACCGCCGGTTTGAATGCTCTTGAAATACTAGGTGGGCTAAGAGTCGTTGACTTTAACCGTTTGCAAAATCCAGGAGGTCCTACAATCACCGGGTTCATCGCCCAGGAAGTTCTAGGCATTTACCCGCAAGCCGTGACTCAAGGCTCGTCCGGGCTGTATGGAATCCAGAAAGATGCTTTCATTCCAGTGTTGGTTAAAGGTGTCCAAGAACAACAAGCGGATATCAATGATATCGCTAGACGCGTGGCTGCGCTAGAGAGTTCGGATGCGCCTTTAGAAGTTAACGTCGCACAATTAACTGCGAACAAAATTACCGTGGCTACGGCAAAGGTAACGGGTACGTTAGAAGTTGCTGGATCTGCCTCGATTGGTGGCAGTCTGTCGCTAGGTGGAAACTTAAATCTTAGCGGAGCAGTTGTTGGAAATGATGATACCAGGGGAGTTGTCACTGTTGTAGCCGGATCAACAGAGGCCAAACATAACTTTACAAGGACATTCTCATCTGCTCCAAACGTTATCCTAACTGCAACAAACAGTTTTGCACCACAGTACAGAGTTGAATCTACTAAGTCTGGATTTACGGTGTACTTCATAGACCCTCAAGCAGGTGACGTAAAACTGAACTATCAAATTCAGTTGTAGCCAAATAAGACTAGCCGGATAATACCACTTATTATCATGGGTTAGTTTTGGTATAATTACGTGAAGTGAAAGAGGGTTATGACACATAGGATAGCGATTATTAATCAAAAAGGCGGTGTAGGTAAAACAACTACCGCTATTAATATGGCTGCATATCTTGCCAAACAGGGTGAATCGGTGTTGGTTCTGGATATTGACCCTCAAGGGAATGCCACCAGTGGGCTGGGCGTTGGAAAGAGTCACGAATATACCACATATGATTTATTAACTGGAAACGCCTCTGTTGATCAAGTAGTGGTAAAGACAGCATTTGATGGTTTGTCGGTTATTCCGTCAGATTCAAACTTGGCAGGCGCAGAAATTGAACTTGTGAAAGCAACCAATAGAGAAAAGAAGCTAAAAAATGCGCTGGATACAACTGCTTTTGACTATATCTTGATAGACTGTCCACCATCGCTGAGCTTGCTTACAATAAATGCACTAACAGCAGCCGATTGGGTTTTGATACCGGTTCAAACAGAGTATTACGCACTAGAGGGGCTCAGTCAGTTGCTAGAGGTGATGCAGAAAGTTAGAAAGTCGCTTAACCCAAAACTTCAACTGCTAGGCGTTGTGGCCACCATGTACGACAAACGAACAACGCTCGCCGATAATGTGTTTAGTGAGCTCAAGAAGCACTTTGGTGATAAACTGTTTGAAACCACTATTCCACGCAATATCAGGCTGGCAGAGGCGCCAAGTTATGGCAAAACTATTCATGAGCATGATAAGTGGTCAAAGGGCGCAAGGGCCTATAAACAACTTGCAAAAGAAATATCTAATCGGGTCGGGAGACAGGGGTAAAAATGGCAAAAATGACGGGACTTGGAAAGGGGTTTGACGCGCTGTTACCAGACGATTTTGATGATAGTGTAATCGCATCGAATGACGAGCGTATTACAAATTTACTAGTAACAGATATACAGCCGAGCCCAGATCAGCCAAGAAGAAATTTTGATCAACAATCGCTTGAAGAGTTAGCACAATCACTTGAGAAGCACGGAATAATTCAGCCTTTAGTGGTTACAGAAAAAAACGGGGTATATTTTATTATCGCTGGTGAGCGAAGATGGCGAGCTGCCCAGATTGCAGGCTTAACCAAGGTCCCAACAGTTATTCGTTCCACCCAAGATCTTGAACGCCTAGAGATCGCATTAATCGAGAACGTTCAAAGGGTTGATTTGTCGCCGTTGGAACAAGCGCATTCGATCAACCGACTCAATAGTGAATTCAATGTACCTTTTGATGAGATAGCCAAGCGTCTCGGCAAAGGCATTTCAACGGTCAATAACATCGTGCGCCTATTGCAATTACCCAAAGAAGCCAAGGTGGCTTTGAAGGAAAAGAAAATAAGTGAAGGTCACGCTAGAACAGTTCTTGCTCTAAAAGATTTCCCAGAAAAACAAGCGCTACTACTTCGGTCAATAATTGATAATGGCTGGTCTGTTAGACAAGCTGAACAGTTCGTTGTGAGCACAAAAAAAGGTGCAGTGACCAAAAAAGAAGTCAAAAAACAGATGCAAACAACCACTAAAGAGACGAAAGAATTGGGACAAAAAATAAAATCAAAGGTCACGATTAAGCACACAGCAAAAGGTGGTCGGCTAGAGCTTCACTTTAAAGACATGGATGACATGAATCGAATAATCAATCTGTTATCGAATTAATAAGAATCAAATTTGTTGAGCGGGTAAATCCTAAGTAGTAGTTTCCCCGTGAGTTCGTTTTGTTTGATTGGTCCAAAAATACGAGAGTCTAGCGAATTCGATCGGTTGTCTCCCAATACAAAAACCTCATCATCGCCAACAGTGACATCGACGTTGTTTTGCGTTCCGTTTGGTTGGACGTAAGCTTGTCCCTCATCGGGGTCATAGCCCTGGGGATTGGCGTCGTTATAGACGGTGACTTTCCCGTTTTCGATAACAACGTGATCTCCAGGAACGCCGATAACGCGTTTTATTAGCTGTCTGGTTTGCCCAAAGCCTTCATCTCGAGTAAAGATTACAATGTCACCTCTGTCGGGTATGAATTCATTACCAAAAATGTTAGCCCAAGTTTTTGGAAATTTATAAACGACTAAGCGATCCTGGTTCTGCAAAGTAGTTTCCATACTGGGGCCATCGACCTCATAAGATTGAAAAACAAAAGCTGTTAAAAATACGGCCACAAGTGGCGCTAAGAGAAAAATACCAATTGTGGCAATGATACCCGTTATTCCACCGGCTGCTGCTTTGTTCTTAGCATTTGGATCTCCAACAATTGTGTCTTGGTTTGAAGTAGGACCCAGTGGTTGCGAAACGGTTTTGGTGGTTGATGGTGCTGCTTGTGCTGTTTGAGCATTCCCAGCGGCTTGAGCATTGGTCTCCGGCGCTGTAGGCGCAGGTTGTGACTGTGGTGGTGGTTGGGTAAGGTTTGAAGGGGTTTTTGTATTGTTGTCTTCCATTTCCTACACTATAAACCAAAACAAATATTTTATGAATTAACTTAAGTATTTTTAATCTGTTATGAAGCCCAATCTTTTGCTATACTTAAAAACTGATGGACAATTTTCGAAAACGGAGACATTCACAGGCAACAAATGCCAAAAACTCGATGAAAAGAACGCGTTCGATTGATGATGTTTTTACTGCATCTCCAAGTGGAAAACTGGTAAAAAAATCAAAAAAATCTGATAAAGTAAGTCGCATAGTCAAGGCTGAAGACGCGTTCAAAAGAGCAGAAGGGTTTACTCCGAGACAAAGAAATGTAAGCAAAGAAATGCCTGACGGTACCGCGCTTGGAAGAAAGAAATCTGATTTAGTTGATGAAATGAAGAAAAAAGAAAAGCCAAAGAAAAAGAAATTTCGAAGCTTCCTCGGTGGAGCCACTCCTTTGTTCCTCGGGTTATTTTTAGCGTTCTCTGGTTTTGTTGTTGGATCGATTTATCTTCGGACTTCTAACATTTTCGCCAATGGCGGAAGCGCTCTGGCTCTAAACGACCAGATAGATCCAAACAGTTTGACCGGAGAGGGCGATGGACGAGTAAACTTCTTACTTCTTGGTAAGGGTGGACCTGGACACGACGGTGCAGATCTGACCGACACTGTCATTGTTGCAAGCCTTGATCCTATAAACGATGATGTTGCTCTGCTCAGTATTCCAAGAGATTTTTGGGTGCCGGTTCCTGGTAACGGATCAATGAAGATTAACAGCGTTTACGCAACGTATAAACAACAAGCGATTTACCAAGGTTCTAGTGATGACGATGCTGAAAAAGCTGGTATCGAAGCAATCGAAAACACCGTTGAATCAATCCTTGGCATCAAAATGAACTATTACTCAATGGTAGATTTTAAGGCATTCGAAAAGGCGATTAATACTGTTGGAGGGATAGAAATTGATGTTAAAGAGCAGCTTTATGACCCATCGATTGCCTGGGAAAATAATTGGGATCCACTGATTGCAGATGTTGGAAGGCAAACGTTCAACGGCAAAACAGCCTTGCTTTATGCTCGGTCTCGACAAACAAGCGCCAGAGGTGACTTTGACCGCGCAGACAGACAAAGGGAAGTGATCGTTGCTTTGGGAGAAAAGGTGCTTACTCTTGGAACTTTCTCAAATCCAATAAAAATGGCGCAGCTTTTAGACGAGTTTGGTTCACACGTTCGAACGAACATCAGCATTAGTGATATGACAAAGATTTACGATATCGCAAATGACTTCGAAGATCGCACTGTAGATTCGATTAACCTTGCAGGCACAACTGAAGAAGACAGTCTTGTCACAACTGCGAATATAGGGGGATTATCTGTAGTGATTCCGGTTGCAGGTGTGGGTGACTTCTCTGAAATTCAACACTTTATCCGAAACCAACTCAAGGATGGGTTTATTAGAAAAGAAGATCCAAAGATTTTAGTATTGAACGGTACCTCAAGTGTCGGCTTGGCCACAGAGAAAGAAAAAGAGCTGAAGTCATTTGGATATAACGTAATAGGTGCGACCGATGCTCCAACCAAAAACTTCTCGGAAACACTGTTTATTGACCTAACCAAGGGCGACAAAAAATACACAAAACGCTACATGGAACTTCGGTTTAAAACAGAGGCCACAGAAGATCTTCCAAACGGAATCGACCCAGGCGGAGCGGACTTTGTTATAATCTTAGGTAGAAATGCGACGACTTCTTTCTAGAAAACCAAAGAAACGAGATGGCTTTGCCAGCTTTCTTCATTTGGCGTTTACGATTGCTATACCCACGCTTATTTATATTTTCGTGCGGATCGACATCGCGCAGTTGGCCATACTGACAATTATTTTGAGTAAGTGGCGAATGTTTGCGGTGCGGCCAAGATATTGGATTATTAACTTACAGTCGAACGCGGCCGATATTTTGGTTGGAGTTTCATTGATTGTGTTTATGACACAAACCGCATCTACGCTTTGGCAGCTCATTTGGGCAGTTGCCTACGCCGCTTGGCTTTTGCTGATCAAACCTATTAGTAGCATTTTTGGTATCTCGGTTCAGGCTTTTATCTCCCAGGTTGCAGGGCTGCTTGCAGTTTACATGGTCTGGGGTGGAGCAGAAGCTTACGTTTTGATCTTGGCTGTTTGGACGGTTAACTTCGTAGCTTCTCGGCACTTCTTTACTGGTTTTGATGAGCCATACACAAAGTTCTTGTCCAATACTTGGGCGTTATTTGGTGCATCATTAGCTTGGCTGACAAGCCACTGGCTTTTGTATTACGGTATAATTTCACAACCGACGCTTCTTTTATTAGTAATGGCCTTTGGGATTGGCTCAATGTATTACCTGGATCGTAACGACAAGCTAACAAATCTATACAGGAATCAGTTTATTTTCATCATGGGTTTGGTGGTGCTGGTGGTGTTGTTCTTGTCCGATTGGAGCGACAAAGCCCTCTAGGCTATTGGTTCGAATTGTTGAATGAAGTCAGATTCTTTGGTTTGTTCGAAGCCGTTATTTTTGGCAATTTGATCAAGTTTTTTGTGCTGAGGTGGCATGCTCTCTGTCAAAACAATTACCGCTTTTCTTTTTAGCTGAGCAAATAATTTACGATACAAATCCAGTCCATCTTTACCACCAAAGATAGCTTGGTGTGGTTCGTTTAGTGCCGCCTTGTTTATGCCAAAATCATCCGGTACATAAGGGAGGTTGGCCAAAATTACCATTCCATCTAGGATGGCAAGCCCTTCGAGTAGATCGTTCTTTTTCATAACAATATTTGAACCATGTTTTTTAGCATTAATCTTGGCAACTTCGAGGCATTTTGGATCGTTATCGATAGCAATAACTTCTTTGGAGGGAAAAAGTTTTTTGGCGATAATTGCAATGGCACCCGACCCTGTACCTACGTCAATCAAAGCGTTTGGTTTTAGGTCTTTTAACATGTCGATCATGGTTTCGGTTTCTGGGCGGGGAACAAGTACACGTTCATCAACAAAAAACTTCTCTCCGTAAAACTCAATCTCACCAAGGATGTACGCCATTGGCTTGTGCTTAATTCTATCGGCCAACATCCCATCAAGCTCTTGGATCTGATCTGTTGAAAGCTCGATTTCCTCGTGCGCCATTAAGTGCGAACGCGGCTTATCAACAACCTTCTCTAACAATAGCCAACAATCCAAATCCGCACTCGAAACCCCGTCAGATTTTAGTTCTGAGATAGCGTTTTTACGCCAGTTATTTATCTTGACTGAGGAGTTCGTGTTCATAAGTTTGAAGGTTTTCGATTAGGTCGTCGATTTGGCCATCTAGTGCGACGGGAATGTTTGAGCGGGAATAGCCAATTCTGTGATCAGTGATTCGATCTTGAGGGAAGTTATAGGTTCTAATTTTTTCTGATCTATCGCCGGTGCCGATAAGTTTTTTTCTAGCATCGGAAAGTTGCTGTTGTTCATCTTCGATCTTCTTTTGTAGCAAACGTGAGCGTAGAACTCCCATGGCTTTGGCCTTGTTTTTCAGCTGTGACTTTTCGTCTTGCTGTGTTACCACAACACCGGTAGGAAGGTGAGTAATACGAACGGCAGAGTCTGTCGTGTTTACAGACTGGCCACCATGACCACTAGCTCGGTAAGTATCAATTTTTAGATCTTGAGCACGAATCTCGACGTCTTCTTCTTCTGCTTCGGGTAGTACGGCAACAGTTACGGTTGAAGTGTGAACTCGGCCTTGTGACTCGGTGCTCGGCACACGTTGTACTCGGTGAACGCCGGCTTCGAACTTCAGATTTTTGTAGGCTTCAACTCCTTGAATTTCAAAAATAACTTCTTTGTAGCCACCAGCTTCACTGGGTGATTGGCTGATTAGCTCGATCTTGAAATTATGGATTTCCGCCCAACGTGTGTACATGCGGTATAAGTCGCCAGCGAACAGGGAAGCTTCGTCGCCACCCGCGGCGGATCTGATCTCAATAATTGCATCACGATCGTCGTTAGGATCTTTTGGGATTAGTGCTTCGTCAAGATCGGCCTCTGTCTTCTCTAACAACTTTGTCGATTCTTCAAGTTCTTCTTTGGCCATGTCGGCTAGTTCGCCAGATTCGTTTTCTACCATTTTCTTGGCTTCAACGATTGCATTGTCCAAGCTAGTCTTCTTGTCGAAAAGCTCCAATATTTTTTCTATGTCACTTATACGCTTAGCAATCTTCGGATAAGAAGGGTCAGAATAAATATTAGGATCTTGCAATTTGGCCTGCAGACCTTTTAGTTCGTCACGTAATTCTTGTTGTTTGTTCATCGTATTTTCCTATTATAAACGAAAAACCACCATTGAATTAGGTGGTTTAACTTTTTAGCTTAGTTACTTAGAGTCGGCAATAGCTTTTTCGATTGCGTCTGCGTCTTTTTTGGCAGCTTTATCAATCTCTTTTTGCGCACTTGCAGCTCGTTTTGCTTTAGCGTCAGATGCGGCTTTGGCTCGTTTCTTAAATTTATCAACTCGTCCTTCGACGTCGATGACTTTTTCTTCACCAGTAAAGAACGGGTGAGACTTGCTAGATATGTGAACCTTTACCAGAGGGTATTCAACGCCGGCAACTTTAACAGCGCCTTCGGCCTTGGCCGTAGACTTTGTAATAAATCGTTCACCGTTGTTAATGTCTTCAAAAACAACTGCTCGATATTCTTTTGGATGTATTCCTGTCTTCATAACTCGGCTTATTATACACAAAACCCCCACTTCGGTCAACAGAGTAGTTGTATTAAGGTGTTGAACTTCGGTGGGTAATCTGGTAGAATACGGGTACATTAATTAAACAGGTGAGTTGATTAATCCTGATTGAGACGTTTCGCTTGAGGCGCTCAAACAAACAACTTTCCGGTGAGAAAGGATTATTGAATGGCAACAGTAAATGTTGATATCAAACAGCTTTTGGAGGCTGGTGCGCATTTTGGGCACAAAACTTCTCGGTGGCATCCAAAAATGGCCGAGTATATTCACAGCAAAAAAGAAGGTTCTCATATTATTGACTTAACCAAGACGGTTTCGGCTTTGAATGAGAGTTTGAAGTTCATTGAAGGCGAAGTCGCTAAGGGCAAGCAAGTTCTAGTAGTAGGAACAAAAAGGCAGGCACGCGACGTCGTAAAGAAAATTGCAGCCGACACAGGAATGCCCTACGTAGCAGAGCGATGGCTAGGTGGAATGCTGACAAACACCAACACAATGAACGTTCGGTTGAAGCATCTTCGTGATACAGAGATCGAAATGGACAGTGGTGCGCTTGAAAACAAGCTAAACAAGCTTGAACTTCAACGTGTTCAAGAAGAGCTAGACCTTATGAACTACAACTACGGTGGAATCAAGGAGATGCACGCAAAACCAGGCGTTATGTTCGTATTTGACGTTATTCACGATGTTAACGCTGTTCGTGAAGCAAACAAACTGGGAATCCCAGTGGTAGCACTTGTTGATACAAATGCAGATCCACGGCCAATCCCGCACCCAATTCCTTGCAATGACGACGCTGTAAAAACAGTTGAGCTTATTGGCGAGTACTTAACTCAGGCAATCTTGGCTGGAAAAGCTAAAGTAAAAGAAGTTACAGCTGAAGAAGCAAAAAAAGAAGCTAAAGATCCAGCTAAGGCAATAGCAACAGCTAGTGATAAAGATCCAGCAAATAAAATTGCTTCGTCAGCAGCTAGTGCTAAAAATCCAGCTAAAGCAATCGCAACAGCTAAATAAGGAGGGGTGAGATGAAAGTAAATTTTGAAGACGTAAAGAGACTTAAGAATTTAACAGGTGTTGGTTTGACCGACGCCAAAAAAGCTATCGAAGAAGCTAATGGTGACTTTGATAAAGCGCTTGAAGCTATGCGCAAAAAAGGTCTAACCAAGGCCGACAAACGTGGTGAACGAGAAGCGAGGTCAGGATTGATCGGCACATACAACCATAACGACCGAATAGGTGTTTTGGTAGAAGTTAACTGCGAAACTGACTTTGTTGCACGAAACGAGATTTTCGTGAGCCTAGTAAAAGACATTGCAATGCATGTTGCAGCAAGCGCACCACAGTACACAACTATCGACGACGTTCCAGCTGATGAAATGGACGAGAAAAAAGCTGAGTTTACAGAGAAAGCTAAAGCCGACGGCAAACCAGAGAAAATGCTTGATCAGATCGTAGAAGGAATGCTAAAGAAGCACTTTGCAGAAAAAACTCTTATGGAGCAACCATACATCAAGAATCCAGACCAAACAGTGGAGCAGTACGTAAAAGAGCACATCGCCAAGCTAGGTGAGAACATCGTTGTGAAGCGTTTCGCACGAATGCAACTAGGCGAAGTCAGTTAACAATCGCCTTTATTTTAGGCACCAGAATATATAGGAGCGTCTGATTTAACGTCTGAGGATGGGTTTAAAAGTGTTCAGAATATAATTGACCTTGACCTTGACCTTGACCTTGACCTTGACCTTGATATAATGTTGTAAGTAAGGATAAGTATAATAAACAGGAACAATGCTATGAGCGAAAAACCACAACCGATAGATCTCCCACGAACAGGTCTTCTGCTAGGAGAAATGGCTTACGATGAAAAACCACAAGAACCAAAAGTTCCACCAACTGCTATAACAAACCCTCATTTGGCAGAAGAAATGGCATATGGCGAAAAACCACACCGTGAGCTAGCCAATCAAGCCAAAGAACTAGGACTTACGGAAGAAGCTGACTCTCAGCTGAATAAAGCTTACGGTAAAGGCGTTGAAGCTGGCAAGAAATTCTTGGGTGAAGAGCAGTCTGCCGTTGACGAACAGCAAACTAAACTAGATTCTAGCAAAGCCCAGCTGGAAGCTGGTGTTGGTGCAGATGTTGAGTCAAGCAAAGAAAACCCTGGTTTTGCCAGTGAAACGGTTTGGAGTGCAATGAGCCCAGAACAGAGAAAAGTAGCAACTGAGGTGCGTGGGGCCATGGCAAAGAAGCTAGAAGAGTACGGTGTTACCAAAGAGTCTTTGCGTGTTGTCCAAACTGAGGGCAAAGATGGCATGCCAACATTTACGTTGCTGCACACGGGCGCAGGCGTAGATATTGGCGATCCCAAAAAAGCGAATGATGAAGCCAGGAGTTATACTTCTGTTATGTCAGATGAAAACGATGAACTCTTCAAGTTTGAGAGTAATGGCAATTCCTATGATGCGAGAGCTGGCATGACCGATGCCGCCTACAGAGCCAAGGTTGAAGAAGCTCGTGAGCGCGGGGTTACGTTACCCGATAGTCAAGAGTTGTCTAAAGAAACAGGCGATTATTGGACCTCTACTATGCTTACCGGCGCACCAACCTTAAACGGCGGCAACGTCCCGTTTCGGAGCGTCAGTGGCGTCCGCGTGGGCGCCGGTGTCTACGACCCGAGGCGCGGCTTTCGCGCTGTGCGCGTCTGTCCCGCAGTGGTGATTGAATAATTTGTAATCAAATATTGCTAGGTTCGGACTAACATCATACGCTGATGTGTATAATGGAGCTGTAACCGAAAGCCAAAAAGGAGCTCTATGGAAAATAACGTATTAAATCAGTTGAAGGAGAAGAACCAAAAAGCTTTGGCGCATCTTCAGGCTGAGATGAAAAAGGTCAGAACGGGCCGAGCGCATCCAGATATGTTGGAAGGTATAACTGTTGAGGCCTATGGTCAGCCAATGCCATTAATTCAGGTGGCAACTGTGAGCGCGCCAGACCCAACACTGCTACAGGTTAATCCATTTGATCCTAATAACCTTGAGGCAATTGCCGATGCTATCCGTAAAGATCAATCGCTTGGTTTAAATCCAACTGATGATGGCAAGATAATTCGTGTGCCGATTCCTCCACTAACAGAGGAACGACGAACAGAAATGGCCAAACAACTTGGTGGCAAGCAAGAAGAAGCTCTAGTGGCATCACGACAAGCACGCCAGGATGCTATGAAGGCGGCCGATGATTCTGAAAACGATCAAGATGACCTTAAGCGCCTGAAAGATGAGATTGAAAAGGGAACCCAAGACTTTAAGGCAAACGTCGAGAAATTAATTTCCCAAAAACGCCAAGACATAATGTCAATCTAGGGTATAATTGAGCCAATGTCAGACCAAAAATTGATAAAACACGTAGGTATTATTCTTGATGGCAATCGCCGGTGGGCGAAAGAGAAGGGTCTCAAAACATTGGAGGGCCACAAACAGGGAGCAGAAGCACTTCGTGATGTAGCAATCAAGGGTTTTGACGTGGGATACGATAAAGGTTTACGCTATATGACCGCATATATTTTCAGCAATGAAAACTGGAATCGAACAGAAGAAGAAGTTGGGTATTTAATGAAACTAATGCTAAAAACTGTAGAAAAATACCTAGATGAAATTCACGAAAAAGGGATAAAAATATTGATTCTAGGCAGAAAAAACGGGCTTAGATCCGATGTTCAAAAAGCACTTGATAAAGTAACTGAAAAGACCAAGGATAACACTCGTGCAACGCTTGCACTTTGCTTTAATTACGGCGGCAAGGAAGAGATCGTGGATGCAGTAAATGCGTCCATCGCAAAAGGCACAACAGAGGTAAGCACAGAAAATATTGAACAAAATTTGTATTCACCAGAAGTCCCACCAGTCGATCTTATTATACGAACATCCGGCGAAAAACGAACATCCGGCTTTATGCTTTGGAGAGCAGCATATAGCGAACTATATTTTGTTGACAAGTATTGGCCAGACTTTACAGTTAACGATTTTAAAGACGCATTGGATTGGTACACTAACAGAGAAAGGCGCTTCGGTAAATAATGTTATTACTACTTGGAATCATCATGTTTGTGGGACTTGTTTTGGTGCACGAATGGGGTCACTTTAAGGCCGCTCGGCGAGGTGGCGTGGAAGTTGAAGAGTTTGGTTTGGGATTTCCTCCGAAAGCATGGGGTAAAAAGCTGAAATCGGGCATGGAGTTATCCGTAAACTGGTTGCCACTAGGTGGATTTGTCAGGCTAAAGGGTGAGCACGATGCCGATACTACCCCTGGGAGTTATGGCGCAGCCAACCTCAAAACTAAGGTCAAGATCTTGCTGGCGGGTGTGCTTATGAACCTTGTTACGGCATTGATTTTGTTTACGTTCCTAGCATTAATTGGCATGCCACAGATTGTTGAAAACCAATTTAATGTAGTGTCGGATACAAAAACGGCCAAGCAAGACATACTGGTTGCACAAGTCGTTGAAGATTCACCAGCAAAAAAAGCCGGGCTTGTGTTTCAAGACAAAATTACCACAATCACGAGTGAAAGTGGGCAAGTGTTTGAAGTCGCTGGTGCCGATGATCTTTCAAAAATTACAGAGGAACTTCAGGCGCAGGAAGTTGTCATCGAATACGAACGTGGCGGATCGAGCAATACTACAACGGCAAAATTGCTTGGAACAGAGGAAGTTAAAACCAGCCTAGAAACAGATTCACCAAAAGGTTATCTGGGAGTTGCTCCAACGCAGTACGTTCTAAATAGGTCGACTTGGTCGGCGCCTGTGGTTGCGGTTGGTACGTCTGCTCAGTTTACTGCACTAACTGTGCAGGGGATTGGTAGTGCACTTGGAAATGTTTTCTCTGGAAATGGGCACGATGCAGCTCAGCAAGTTGCCGGACCAGTCGGAATTGTGAGTGTGATTAAAGACGGCGGAGTACTAGGATACGAATTTATTGTTATGATTATTGCGGTTATCTCGCTGACACTTGCAATCATGAACGCCTTGCCGATACCGGCATTAGACGGAGGTAAGCTCTGGGTAACACTTGGTTTTCGGGCATTCAAAAAGAAGCTAACACCTAAAATTGAGGAAAGAATTCACGGCACTGGTTTCGTGCTTTTGATTTTGCTTTTCGTGTTGATAACCTGGATTGATATAGGAAGAATCTAATGGCTGAAAGAGTAAACAAATTAACGAACTTTTTCAGTGCCAAACAAACGTTAGCCCTTTCTTTGTTCTTATTTCCATTCTCTCAGCTTGTGGTTGGAGGCTTTGCCACAGTATTTTTGGCTGCGATAACAACTTTGTTTACAGGTGGCACATTTGACGATGCGCTAAATGGTGAATCTGGTACTTTATTAACTTTTGCCACACTCGTTTTCGCTTATGCATTCTTGCTTTTCGCGATTAAAGGGCTGGTGAAGCTGAGAAACTATAAATTGTCAGACATTGGTCTTAAAAAACCGACAATAGAAGACATAGGATGGGGAGTTCTTGGATACATCGGATTTGTCATCATTTTTTTGATCGTTAGCTTCATCATGACATTAATCCCGTTTATCGACACCGATCAGGTTCAAGAAATCACAAAAATGGATTCCAGCTCGGTAGGGGCGATGATTGCTTTGTTCCTCGGTTTGGTTATCGCTGCGCCCCTAGTAGAAGAGCTTATGTTTCGAGGATTCTTATATACTGGCCTTCGAACAAAATGGCGATTTCTGCCAGCGCTTATAGTAACAAGCCTCTACTTTGGTATCGTCCATATTGAATTGTCTCCAGACGCTAATTGGGCAGCTGTGATTGCTACGACTATTCTCTCTGTTGTTCTGGTTACATTGCGAGAAAAAACCGGATCACTAACAGCGCCAATAATCGTTCACGGTCTGAACAATTTCGTTGCTTTCATCTTTGTTTTTGCTCTTCAGATATAATAGAGAGATAAGGTACAATAGGACAAAAGGAGAAATATGAGAGTAAGTAAGCTTTTTACGAAAACTAGAAAGGATGCACCTGCCGAGGAGGTTGCGCATAATGCACAGCTTCTGATCAAAGCGGGATACGTGCACAAAATGATGGCTGGAGTTTATGCTTATACGCCGCTGGGTCTGCGCGTCATAGAAAAGATCAAACAGATCGTGCGAGAGGAAATGGACAAGGTTGATGGCCAAGAGATGATCATGACCAATTTGCAACCGTCTGATATCTGGAAACAAACCGGACGCTGGGACGATGAAGTGGTTGATATTTGGTTCAAGACCAAGCTGTTTGATGAAACAGAAGTAGGCCTGGCGTGGTCACACGAGGAGCCGTTTATTGATCTGATGAAGCAACATATCAGCTCGTATAAAGATTTGCCGATCCACACTTATCAGTTCCAAACCAAGCTTCGAAATGAGAAACGGGCAAAAAGCGGAATCATGCGTGGACGTGAGTTTGTCATGAAAGACAGCTATACATTTACTGCCAACGCAGAAGAACACGAGAAGATCTATAACGCGATAATGGAATCTTACAAAACGATTTTCAAACGTGTAGGAATTGGCAAAGATACTTATGTAACTTTCGCATCAGGCGGAGCGTTTACAAAGTTTAGTCATGAATTTCAAACAGTTACGCCAGCTGGTGAGGATACAATTTATCTGCACAAGGGTAAGAATATTGCCATAAACGAAGAAGTACTGGATGCAGACAACCTAAAGACACTCGGAATTAATCGAGATGAACTAGAAGAAGTGAAAAGCTCCGAAGTTGGAAACATCTTTAACTTCGGTACAGACAAGTCGCAGGACATGGACTTTACGTTTACAGATGAGAACGGCAAAAGGCAATTTGTCTACTTGGGTTCATACGGAATCGGGATTACCAGGCTTATGGGCGTAATCGTTGAAAAGCATAGTGATGAAAAAGGTTTGGTGTGGGCAGATAACATTGCTCCTTACAAGGTTTATCTGGCGAGCGTAGGCGAGGATGAGGCGGTTGCAAAGCATGCCGACATGCTTTATGATGAACTAACTCAAAAAGGTATAGAGGTGCTGTACGACGATCGAGATGTTCATCCGGGTGAGAAGTTTGCCGACAGTGACCTTTTGGGAATTCCACACCGAGTTGTGGTGAGCAAGAAGACTATCGACCAGGATAAGTTTGAGTATAAATCCAGAACCTCAGCAGACGCCAAGTTGGTGAGCAAGACTGAGCTTTTGGAACTTCTGGGATAGCTTGCTATAATCGTCCCATATAAGCTTTTTGGGATAGTAAACTAAACGTGAGGGGCGCAAGATGAACAAACAATTTAAACTGACTAAAGAGGGTGTTGCAGAGCTCGAGGCAGAGCTAAAAGAATTAGTGTCACACAGAGGTGATTTAGCAGAGAGAATCAAAACAGCGCGTGATCTTGGAGACCTTTCTGAAAATGCTGAATATTCTGCCGCCAAAGACGAACAAGGACAAGCTGAAACTAGAATTGCAGAAATTGAGAACATCCTCAGAAATGGAGAGGTAATCAAGAAACCTAGAGGTGATGCCAAGGTTCAACTGGGTTCAAAGGTAAAATTAACCGCTGGGTCAAAGACAAAAGAATTTCAAGTAGTCGGAACAGTAGAAGCCGACCCAATGGAAGGCAAGATTAGCGACGAATCGCCAATAGGCCAAGCGTTGATGGGCAAAAAACTAGGCGACGAAGTCGAGATTCACACCCCAACTGAAACCACCAAGTACAAACTCGCCAAAATCGACTAGTAAGTAAGGAGGGAGTGAATCTCCCTCCTTAGCTCACTCGTCTTCGACTCGTTCGGATCCTCCCTCCAAACGGTGTTCGCTTTTGCGAAGTAAATTCGCCAAAAGCTCACTTTTTTTAAACGCCTGCAAGGCGTCCGCTCGAAGAACTGCATAAGATGCTGCACGAAACCATAAACACAAAAACTTGAAAAAACAGAGGTATTAAAGGATAATACATGCCATGGCGACATTGAAGGATTTTAGAGACGAGAGACTGAAGAAGCTGGCAGAGCTAAAAAAGCTTGGGGTAAACCCGTATCCAGCGGATTCTGAGCGTACTCACAAAACAAATGAAGTGGTAGAAGAGTTCGATAAGCTTGTAGGCAAGACCGTAACCGTGGTGGGCCGAATTATTACTAAGCGTGACATTGGAAAGCTAGCATTTATTGTAATCAAAGACGACTCTGGCCAGATTCAATTATTCTTAAAAGACGGAGACGTAGCCAAGCCTGATTATGCAAAGAGCGAAATCGGTTTTGAGAACATTGGACTTCTAGATTCTGGCGACTTTGTACAAGCATCTGGCGAAGTAGTAAAGACAAAAACAGGCGAGATTTCGGTTGCTGTGAAGCATCTGCGGATTTTGACTAAAGCAATTCGGCCGATGCCATCAAACAGAGATGGTTTTAGCAATAAAGAAGAGCGATTACGACGACGTTACATCGATACAAACATGAACAAAGATGTGTTTGATCGATACGTTCGGCGATCAAAATTCTGGGATGCAACCCGAGAGTTCCTCAAAAAAGAGGGATTCCTGGAAATCAACGTGCCAGTGCTTGAGCACACAACTGGTGGAGCAGATGCAAAGCCATTCAAGACGCACATGGATGCAATCGATGAAGACTTTTACCTACGAATCTCACACGAACTGCCGCTAAAGCGGTTAATCGGTGGTGGCTATGAACGAGTTTTTGACATCGGTCCACGCTTTAGAAACGAGAATTACAGCGACGAACACTTGCCAGAGCATGTTGCGATGGAATCATATGCAGCATATCAGGACATGAACGAAGCTATGGAGTTCTACGAAGCACTTATGAAAGATGTCGCAGAAAAAACTTGGGGAACTTTGAAGTTCAAAAACGTAAATGGGTTCGACGAAGTTGATATCAGCGGCAAATGGCCAATCAAAAAATATCCAGATCTTATGAAAGAACGTTTCGATGTTGATGTTTTTAAACCAGACTTTGACCAGCTCAAAAAAATACTGAAAGAGAACAATGTGAAGCTTGAAGGCGATGTGAACGTAATGCGTGCACTGGACTCTGTTTGGAAAATTATTAGACGTGAATCTGCCGGTCCTTACTGGTTGATTCATGAGCCGGTTTCGATATCACCGCTAGCAAAGCAAGATCCATCAGACGAACGCGTCACACAACGCTTTCACCCTGTTATTGCTGGATCAGAGCTGGGGAACGGTTTTGCAGAATTGAATGACCCAGTAGAACAACTGAACAGATTCAATGAGCAACAAAAAATGCGTGACTCAGGCGATGAAGAGGCTCAGATGTTAGATATTGATTTCGTAGAAATGCTTGAGTTCGGAATGCCACCTGCTGCAGGTTGGGGATATAGTGAACGATTCTTCTGGATGTTGGAAGGTGTAACTGCTCGTGAGGGCGTGCCTTTTCCACAACTACGCTGGGAAATCGACCAAGTTACCCGCGGAATCTACCCAGATGTGAACTTCGACAAACTTCGCGACGAGGAATAATGCAAGAATATCCAGACGAGAAGTTTGAAAAGCTCATCGGCAAGGCTATGGACAGCTTGCCAGAGAAGTATATGAAGAAGCTTAATAACGTGGCTGTTACGTATGAAGAAACTCCGTCGTTAGATCAGCGACAGAAGCTAAAGCTAAGAGGTAACCAAAGTTTGTATGGGCTGTTTGAAGGTGTTCCGCAAACTGCTCGCGGGCATAATTACCAGAACTTGCCTGACAAGATTACGATTTTTAAGAAGCCGATGATCTTTACGGTAGATGACGAGGATGCGCTGTACAAGCAAATTCGCAAGACGCTCTGGCATGAAATTGCGCATCATTTTGGGCTTGGACATGAAGAAATACATGCACTAGAATGATAGAGTAAAGATTAAACGAAGGGTTAAACATGAAAGCAGTTTACAAGGGGAAAGTAGTAGCAGAAGCAGATAAAAAAGACTTGATTTACATTGAGGGAAATTGGTATTTTCCGAAATCTAGCGTCAAAAAGGGTGTGCTTAAAAAATCTGACACTCCATACACATGCCCGTGGAAGGGCACCTGCCAATATTACGATGTTTGTGTTGGAGACGATTGCGCCAAAGATGCTGCTTTTCAGTATCCTGTTCCAAAAGAAGGCTCGATTGAAATTGTCAAAAAAGATTTTTCTAACCACATCGCCTTTTGGCAAGAAGTTGAAGTAAAGGAATAATAATGGCACTTGAAAAAGCATATTTTGGAGGCGGATGTTTTTGGTGCGCAGAAGCAGGATATAGGCTAATCGAGGGTGTTACAAACGTAAAAGCTGGATATGCAGGAGGGGATTCGGATGAAAAACCCAAATACGAAGATCTTCATACCGGTAAGTCAAATGATGCGGAAGTCGTCGAAGTTACGTTTGATGCTGACAAGATAACCTACAGAGAAATTCTTGAAATTTTATGGACTTTGCATGATCCAACGCAGTTGAATCGCCAGGGGCCAGATGTTGGCGAAGAGTATCGATCACTGATACTTTATGTGGATGATACGCAGAAGAAAAAAGCCGAGAAGTCGATTAAAGATAACCAAAAATACTTCGACAAGCCTATCGTTACTTTGGTTCAGCCATTAGGAAAGTTTTTTGAAGCAGAGGATTATCATCAGGATTTCTATAACAAAAACCCCCAGAATAGTTATTGCCAGGTTGTGATCAATCCAAAGCTCGACAAACTGCGCAAAAAACATCAAGATAAGCTTAAGAAGTAGCAATTTATTGCTTGGTTGTGATAAAGTATTCGCATGGCAGAAAAGAAGAGAACCACGAGAACAAATACTACAAAAAAGCGTGCGGCTAAATCAGCTGCAAGTAAAAAAACTGTTTCAAAAAAGCGGGTTGTTAAGAAATCATCAGCAAAATTATCAACTAAAAAAACAACCGCAAAAAGAGTTTCAAAGAAGTCAACTAAACAAGTAGCAAAGAAAACTAGTGTAAAAACTAAGGTCAAAGAAATTACATACGCAAGTTTACATAAGTGGAACAAAGCATTGTTCGTGCTACATGGACTGCAAGCAGCAGCGATTACATACTTTGCATATAAAGCGGCCTTTACTGTAGAAGTTACAACAAATTTCTTGACAGTTGATCCAGCAGTTCAAGCTGGTGGTCAGGGAGATTTCTTGATTTCAGCTACACGAACTTTGTTTGACGTAAACCTAGGCTACCTAGTGGCAGCATTCTTTGTCATGAGCGCAGTGGCACACTTGTTAATCGCAACATCATATAGAAAGACATACGAAGCAAACCTAGAAAAGGGATTGAACAAAGCTCGATGGGCTGAGTATTCGCTTAGCGCATCAACTATGATGGTTGCAATTGCACTTTTGAGCGGAGTATATGATGCTTCAACCTTGATTTTGATTTTTGTAGCAACTGCAATTATGAATCTAATGGGACTGTTGATGGAAGTTCACAACCAATCTACCAAAGTTACCAACTGGCTTAGTTATAAAGTTGGGGTTTTGGCAGGAGTATTGCCTTGGTTGGTAGTCGGAATCTACTTCCTCGGCGCAAATATCTACGGCGCTGGAAACATTCCAACATTCGTATATGCAATTTACGGAACACTGTTCGCATTCTTTAACGTATTCGCGATCAACATGTACTTGCAGTACAAAAAGAAGGGCAAGTGGGCAAACTACCTCTACGGTGAACGAACCTACATGATCTTATCTCTAGTGGCAAAATCAGCTCTAGCTTGGCAAGTCTTCACCGGCGTCCTCCAACCATAATCTTACCCACTCTGTTATAATAGGGGTGTGAAGAGGCATATACTTTTTGATTTTGATGGGACGATTGCGGACAGCTTTCCGCATATCTTTGCTATTGCCTGCGAATTGCTTGAAATTTACCCTAACGAGGAAGAACTGGAACGCCTACGCAACACACCAATCAAGCAACTTCTTAAGAAGTACAATATAAAGCTTTATCAACTTCCTGGGATGCTACTGAAGGGCCGGGCCATGTTCGAATCCAAGATTGATGAGCTCCATGTAGTTTATGGTTTTGAACAAGTGTTGTTTGACCTGAAGAAGAAGGGCTATGACCTACAGATTGTAAGCAGTAACAGCAACAAAAACATAAATAAGTTCCTCAAAAATCACCCTATCAAGGGGTTATTCTCGCATATAAACGGAAACGTGGGAGTGTTCTCTAAAGCTAACGCTCTCAAGAAGATAATGCGGAAGCAGGGAATAGACAAGGCAAATTGTATCTATGTTGGCGATGAACTGCGTGACGTTGAAGCTTCGCATAAGATTAAGCTCGATGTCATCGCCGTTTCGTGGGGACTAAACGGTAAGGACCTCTTGTACCAGGCCAAGCCAACAGAGCTGGTAGATGATCCAAAAGATTTTGTATCAACAGTAGAACGAATATTTAACAACAATAATTAATCGGGATCTGGGCTATAATAGGAATCCATGAGCTGGGGGAGATACGCAAGAAAATACGAGCCAGGGCAGACAGCAGTCCATAAATTGTCGCGCTCAAAGCTAGAGCTGTTTACGCAGTGTCCTAGGTGCTTTTGGTTAAATGAGAGATTAGGCATAAAGCGGCCAAGTAGCCCACCTTTTCAAATAAATAAAGCCATAGATGAGTTGTTCAAAAAGGAATTCGATGCTTACCGCATGCGTCGGGAGCCGCACCCAATCATGGTTGAACACAAATTAGATGCTATTCCATACTCCCATGAACAAATGGATAAATGGCGCCACAACTTCACTGGTGTAACCACTTTACATAAGCCAACCAACCTGCACATCTTTGGTGCGGTTGACGATATTTGGGTGGACAGCGGAGGCAAATTAATAGTGGTAGATTACAAAGCAACGAGCAAGAACAAAGAAATTACTCTGGACGCAGATTGGCAGATTACGTACAAGCGGCAGATGGAAATTTATCAATGGCTACTTAGGCAAAACGGGTTTGAGGTTAACGACACTGGATACTTTGTTTATGCAAACGGTCGAGCCGACCTGGACAAGTTCGACAACCGAGTAGAATTTGTGACCAAATTAATTCCATACACGGGCAAGGCCGATTGGGTGGACGATTCGATTGTGAAAATGAAAGAGTGCCTAGAAGGCGATATGCCAGAAGTCGGAATCGCGATTATGGGCGGAGTTTGTGAGCACTGTGAGTACGCCAAGAAAAGAACTATGCTAACGCTTAAACATCTCGGCAAAGCTTAGTTAAAAAACAGAGTAAAATGGGGTATAATAAGTCTAATGATTGACATACAAGTGATTCGGGATAACCCGAAAATGGTAGAAAAGAAGGCTAAGCAAAAAGGTGTCGAAATTGACGCTGGCCACATATTAAAGCTTGATCGTGAAAGACGCAGACTTGTCGTACAACAAGAATCAATAAAGCAACAGCGGAACCTAGCAGCTGAAGCTGTAAAAGGTGGACGCCCAAGTGACCAACAAATAGAACACGGAAAGAAGTTAAAGGAACAAGATCAAGCGCTTGAGGCTGAATTAGATGCTGTCGAAGGTAACTTCAATGAAATAATGATGCTTGTGCCAAACATGCCCTTGGGTATGGTTCCAGTTGGTGAATCAGAAGATGATAACGTAGTTACGAAAACTGTTGGTGATAAACCAAAGTTTGATTTTGAACCAAAAAATCATGCAGAAATAGCAGAGGCAAAAGGTTGGATTGATAAAGAGCGGGCTGTTAAAGTTGCTGGCGCACGGTTTGTCTACTTGAAAGGTGATTTAGTTCTATTAGAGATGGCCATGTGGCGCTTTGTAATGGATGTGCTAACTTCGCAGGCGACACTAGATGGGATTATTGCAGAGGCTGGACTATCTGTTTCAAACAAACCTTACGAGCCAATTTTGCCACCGTTGGTCGCTAACACCGAAGCGTATAAAGCTACAGGTCGACTAAATAAAGAAGACCAAACTTACAAGCTTGAAGACGAAGATTTATGGCTAAATGCTAGCGGTGAACACACTGTCGCACCGATGTACATGAATGAGATCTTAGATGATGAAGATTTACCGATAAGATACATTGCCTACACAACTGCTTTTAGACGTGAAGCTGGAACCTATGGCAAAGACATGGAAGGAATTCTGCGACTTCATCAGTTCAACAAGATGGAAATGGAAAGCTTCTCAACCAAAGATCAGTCCGAAGCGGAATTTGCGCTCATGCTAGCCATCCAAGAGTATTTGATGCAGAAATTAGAGATTCCATACCAAGTGCTCGAGAAATGTACTGCAGATATTGGCGGCCCAAATGCGCGTGGAGTTGATATTGAAGCGTGGCTACCAGGCCAAGACAGATACCGAGAGACACATACTGCGGATTTCATCGGCGATTTTCAAACCAGGCGAATGAAGACACGCACCAGAAACGTAAACGGAAAAGTTGAACTAGCGCATACCACTGATGGAACGGCTCTTAGTGAACGTCCGTTGATCGCAATACTAGAGAATTATCAAACAGCCGAAGGGGACGTAGTTGTTCCGGCGATTTTAAAACCATACATGGGAGGTAGAGAGAAGATATGATAGCAAAAATGGAAGTAACAGGTATAAATTACGACGTTTCAGACGATCTCCAAAAGTACATCGAAAAGAAACTTGGGCGAATGGATCGATTCATTCCAAAAAATGCCCGTGAAAGCGCTCACATGGAAGTTAAGCTAAAAGAGGGTAATTCTAAGAACAAGAACAAACAGTACAGCTGCGAAGTGGTTTTGTTTTTACCGAAAAATGCGATTAGAATTGAGGACGAGCCAACCATTAATATGTTTGCAGCCGTCGATATTGTCGAGACAATGCTGAAAAATCGGCTGAAAAAATATAAGGAAAAGCATACAAAGAAAAGCGTTTCGAGAAAACTAATTACTAAATTACGCTCGAAATCAATCTAATTATCAGATACAATAAGACAAAGATCAAAGGAGTTAGTTTTGAAGAAAATTTTCAAGAAAATTTTGGGTGATCCCGAAGCCAAGACGCTGAAGCGTATGAAGAAGAGGGTGAGCGTTATTAATGGTCTTGAAAATAAGTACAAAAAAATGTCCGACGCTAAGCTTAAAGATCAGATTAAAGTGCTCAAGAAACGACTAGAAAAAGAGTCTCTGGATGACATTTTGCCAGATACGTTTGCGATTGTGCGTGAAGCAGCTCAGAGAACATTGGGCCAACGCCACTACGATGTCCAGCTGATTGGTGGAATGGTGCTTCACGAAGGAAAAGTGGCCGAGATGAGAACTGGTGAAGGTAAAACTTTAGTAGCGACTTTACCGCTAGTGTTGAATGCATTAACAGGAAAGGGCGCGCACTTGGTTACCGTCAACGATTACTTGGCGCAACGTGACGCTGGCTGGAATGGACAGATTTATAATTCATTGGGACTTAGCACGGCAGTTATTATCCCTGATGCAAGTTATATCTATGATCCAAAATTCAATAATGAAGACCACGACGATCCTCGCATGAAACATCTTAAACCTTGTACACGTCAAGAAGCTTATGCCGCGGACATAACAGTGGGAACGAACAATGAATACGGTTTTGATTATCTGCGTGACAACATGGTCCGGGAAGAAGACCAGCTACGGCAAAGAGAATTGAACTTTGCCATCGTCGATGAGGTTGACTCAATCTTGATCGACGAGGCAAGGACGCCACTTATTATTAGCGCAGCAGCGGCCGCCAGCGCAAGTGCATACGAGCAGTTTGCCAAAGTTGCAGCCAGATTAGAGCCAAAGCATTACGAAAAAGATGAAAAACGAAAGTCTGTCATATTGACCGATGAAGGTGTAGAGCAAGTTGAGAAAATCCTTAGCATCGATAACCTATATGCAACGCAGAACATACGAGTTATTTATCACTTAGAGCAAGCACTTCGAGCACAAGTTTTGTTCACAAAAGACAAAGACTACGTTGTTACAACAGATGGCGAGGTGGTTATTGTCGATACATTCACAGGACGTTTGTTAAAAGGAAGACGCTACAACGAAGGACTGCACCAGGCCATTGAGGCAAAAGAAGGTACCGAGATTCAACAAGAATCGATGACGCTTGCGACAATTTCATTCCAAAACTACTTTAGGCTTTACGACAAACTATCTGGCATGACCGGAACGGCCAAGACTGAAGAAGAAGAGTTCCATCAGATATACACGTTAGAAGTTGTCTCTATCCCTACAAACAAACCGCTTGTTCGAAAAGATCACCCTGATCGAATATACAAAAATGAAGCAGCAAAATTTCGGGCTATCGCGCGCGAGGTTCAAGAGCGACAAGAAAAAGGCCAGCCGGTTCTGATTGGATCGGCTTCGATTGAAAAGAACGAAGAACTATCAAGATTACTTTCGAAAGCCGGAGTTGCGCACGAGCTTTTGAACGCAAAGAACAACGAACGTGAAGCCAAGATTGTGTCTCGAGCCGGAGAAAAGCGGGCTGTAACACTGGCCACAAACATTGCTGGACGTGGTACAGACATTGTGCTCGGTGACGGTGTTGTAGGGCTTGGCGGATTGTTTGTTCTAGGTAGTGAACGACATGAATCCAGACGAATCGATGATCAGCTTCGTGGACGCGCAGGTCGACAAGGTGACCCAGGCGAGAGCCAATTCTTTGTCAGCACCGACGACGATTTAATGCGAATTTTTGGTGGAGAAAAGATTGGCAATTTCATGAACAAACTAGGCGCAGACGAAGACACGCCTATCCAGAACCGATTTATTAGTAAAAGCCTCGAGAGTGCACAGAAAAAGGTTGAAGGCTTCAACTTTGACAGTCGTAAAAATGTCGTTGATTATGACGACGTCATGAACCGACATCGTAAGGCAATTTATGCCATGCGAAAAGAAGTTTTGAAAGCAAAAGACATTAGCCCGAGGATAAAGCAGTTTATTGAAGAAGAAGTTGGCTTGCTGGCCAATTCTGGAAACAAAACCGATGAAAACTTTGATGAATCAATCAAACATGTTTTCCCATTTAGTGAAGATACCTTGGATGCTCTGTTCGAGTCGGACGTTGAGATGTTTTCAAAAGAACTAAAGCAAAAAGCCCTGGACTTGTACGATAGCCGCGAGGCTGCCTTTACGACCGAGATTATGCGAATGGCTGAAAGCGAAATATTCTTGCAAATACTGGATAACCTGTGGATGCGACACCTTGAAGATATGGATCACATGAAGCAAGGGATTCACTGGATCTCTGTCGGACAGCGGGATCCGCTGGTTGAGTATCGAAGACAATCACAAGTAATGTTCCAGTCAATGCAAAACAATATGCGCCATGACATCATCCGGTCGCTTTATCATGCTGAACCAGTTGCAGAAGAGTTAGAAAAACCTAAAGATACCGAGCTTACACGAGCTGCAAAACGATCAGTTGAGAATGCTGATAAGATTTTGAAAGCCGATGAGTTTAATGAGGCTGATTTCAAGATAACTAGGCGCAGAAAAGTTGCACCAGGTGGCCAGTCAGAAGTTGTATCTGGCGCAGCCTCGAAAACCAAGAAGCAAAATACTAAGAAATTCAAGAAAAAGACTAGGAAACAAGAGCGTAAACGTCGAGCAAAAGGTCGACGAAAATAGACGGTGACGATTTGAAGCACTCTGTAAAACAAGTTGAACTTAGCAATGGGAGCAAGGGGCTGTTCGTTCATATTCCTGATGCAACCGTAATGACCTATGAGATCAACTTCCGGGCGGGAGAATATCTTTTGGAACGAAACAAATGGGAAACAGCCCATCTTATGGAGCATGTGCTACTGGGAGCTAACGAACTTTATCCAAGGGCGCGTGATTTTCAGGAGGAAGTTGAAAAAAACGGCGCTTATTCAAATGCAAGCACAAATGTATATGACATAACCTATGAAGCAGAATGCGCAGACTTCGAGTGGGACAGAATTTTATCATTAATAGTTTTGGCAATTACAAAACCGTTGTTTTTGCAGTCGGAGTTTGAGGCGGAGTTTGGTAATGTCCGTGAGGAGTTGAGCGCTCATTCGAATAATCATTTTAGGCATCTGAGTCTAGCACTTCGGGAAGCGTATGGCATGCTTTCTATGCGTGATCACGAAAGGCTAGAGAAGATGCAAAACGTTACGGTTGATGACGTTCGGTCACATTACAAAGCTACCCACACCTCTGACAATATGCGGTTTGTCGTTGCCGGAAATATTACTCCCGAGCGACAAGATGCACTAACTAAGATCTTTGAAACCATTGATCTAGAAAAAGGCGTTGGACGAAAACCATTACCAAAAGAATTTCCTGTCAGCATCAACCAACCCCTATATATTGAACAACCTGGTGTAGATAATGTTTACTTTTACTTAGATACTTATGCTCTTAGGTGGCTAAGAAACAGTGAGATAGATGCACTTTCCATGGCAAATAATATGTTGACAGGAACGCTGCATTCAAAAATTCTTGGCGCTGCCAGAGAGCTGGGTTTGGTTTACGGTATGAGCAGCAACTATTCTCGTTCTCACGATGCTAGTAACTGGTGGTTCGGAGCTCAGATTAGGCCAGAAAATGTGACAAAAGTTTTTGAAATAATGAACCGGGAAATAATGCGCGTTCGCACCGGAAAGATTAGTGATAAAGATGTAGTGATGGCAAAACAGTATGCTCTGGGATCTTTCCAAAGATCCGACCAAACCGTGTTTTCAACGGGGAACGGTTACAGCCGTAGGTTTTTCTATGACGATGAATTAGATGATTACTATGCAATACCAAAAAGAATCGAATCTGTCACAAAAGAATCGATTGTCAGCGTTGCAAATACACTATTTGATAATAAGGTTCATGGCTTTGGCGTTTTGGGAACATGTGGCCGACAATTCGTGGTTGATACATATAAGAGTCTCGATGAGTTGTGGTAAGATAAATTTATAAGCAAAAGAACCACCCAAGGGGGAATAATGGATCCAAATCAACAACCAATCCAACTCGGGCAACAGCCTGCTCCGCCAATGCAACCACCAATGCAACCACAAGCACAAATGCCGGTTGATCCCATGGTAGCTCAACCAGCTCCAATGGACGATATGGCAAAACCAAAGAGAAAAGGCCTCTTGGTTATTGGTGTAATCTTGTTGACAGTAATACTTGTTGTTTCAGTGGCTATTGGTTTAATGCTTCTCTTGTTATAATTCAAGAGTGGAAGATGTAAATCAGAGAGCCAAAGACCTCCAGAAAAAATTAGTTGATGCTTTTTCGGCCATCGATATTGATGGTTTAGAGAAGAAAATGCTAGAACTTCAGGAAGAGTCTCAGGATTCGGAGTTTTGGAGTGACTCAAGTAATGCTCAAGGCATAATGAAAAATATTTCTAGTCTCCAAAATCGGCTTAGGCCGTGGCGAGAACTCGAGACAGGGCTTAAAGATGTGCAAGAATTGGCTCAATCAAACGATGATTCCTTGCAAAAAGAAGTTGAAGAACACTTAACGAAACTGGAGAGTAAGTTCGCAAAACTTGAAAAAGAACTTCAATTTTCGGGAAAATACGATGACAACGATGCAATCCTATCGGTATATGCAGGGGCTGGTGGAACTGACGCACAAGACTGGGCGGAAATGCTTCTTCGAATGTATACGCGGTACGGCGAAAAAGAAGGTTTTAACATGTCGATTGTCGATCAATCCTCAGGGGAAGAAGCAGGTATAAAAAGTGCAACCATCGAACTCGACGGGAATTTCGCTTACGGCAAATTAAAAGCCGAGCATGGTGTTCATCGGTTGGTGCGGCTTAGTCCATTTAATTCTGACAATCTACGCCAAACTAGCTTTGCCAAGATTGAAGTAATGCCAAAGATTGAATCTCCTACTGAAGTCGAATTAAGTGACGATGAACTCAAGATCGATGTTTATCGGGCGGGCGGCCATGGAGGACAATCGGTTAATACAACGGATTCAGCCGTACGTGTAACACATATTCCTACTGGAATTACAGTTAGCATACAAAACGAGCGATCTCAGATACAGAACAAAGAAACGGCTTTAACTATATTAAGATCAAAACTTACTAGCCTAAGACTCGAACAACACAAAGAAAAAGTAAGCGACCTAAAAGGGCCAAATCAATCGGCCGAGTGGGGAAATCAAATTCGATCGTATGTCCTCCACCCCTATAAACAGGTTAAAGATCTGCGTACTGGATATGAATCAGGTTCACCAGATAAAGTGCTGGATGGTGACCTTGAAGGTTTCATTGAAGCATATTTGAATAAAAATCTTGGTAATGAATCTTAAACATTAGAGTGTTTTGATATATACTGTTCGTATGATTTTACTGGACAGGGTATCCAAGGTGTACAAGAAAAAGTCGACAGCGCTTGACCGCATCAGTTTGCATGTCGAACCAAAAGAATTCGTTGTATTAATAGGTAAAAGCGGCGCAGGAAAATCAACTTTTTTGAAGCTTTTGACCAGAGAAGAACGACCAACAGAAGGTAAAATTGTTGTTGGTGGAATAGACTACGACCACTTAAAAGACCGAAAAATTCCATTGATACGAAGAAAGATTGGTGTTGTTTTTCAGGATTTCAAACTTCTTCCAAACAAGACGGCTGCAGAGAATATTGCATTCGCACTTGAAGTGGTTGGAGCAAGTGCTAAAGAGATTAGATACACAATTCCAAAAGTTATTGCGATAGTGGGACTGAACGGAAAAGAGAACAACTATCCTTGGGAATTATCTGGTGGAGAACGTCAACGTGTAGCAATTGCAAGAGGGATTGCTCGCCAGCCAAAAATTTTGATTGCTGATGAGCCAACTGGAAACCTAGACCCAAAACATGCTTGGGATGTGATAAAGGTACTAGATAAGATTAACCGCTATGGAACAACGGTGTTACTAACAACTCATAACCAAGATATTGTAGATAAAATACAAAGACGCGTCATTACATTGGACAACGGCCGGATTGTTTCCGATGTGGCGAAGGGGAGTTACGCAAAGGCGTAGATAGACATGGCAACAAAACGAAAAACAATTACATTTGGGCGAGTTTTCAAAAATGGTTTTATTAATTTCCTTAGAAATGCTTGGCTTGCATCCGCAGCTATTGCAGTTATGGTGATTACTCTCACAATCTTTTTACTTTCCTACATTGCAAGCACAACTTTTAACAACTCCATAGATCAATTGACTGACAAAATCGATATTTCGGTTTATCTTGTAGACGGGATTAAGGAAGAGGATTTGAACAACTTCTTCGATGATCTAAAAGGTCTAGATTCTGTGAAATCGATAGATTATTTATCGAAAGAAAAAGCTTTGGATGAATATAAATCACAAAATAAAGACAACCTAGATCTTTTATCGGCAATTTCTCAGACTGATAATCCGCTACCTGCAACCGTAAGAGTAAAACCTGTAGATCCGGATCATTTTGAAGAGATAAAAGTATTCTTAGAAACTCCGGATAATCAGAAGCTTCAGTCAGAAGAGACATCGTATTCTGGCGATCGCAAAGAAGCAATAGATAACATCACCAGTGCAACCGAGTATTTCAGAACAGCCGGAATCGTAGGAGTTGCTACTTTTGCGGTAATCTCAGTCTTGATCATCTTTAACACCATTAGAATGGCAATCTTCAATCGACGAGATGAAATAAACATAATGCGTCTTCTGGGTGCGGGAACTTGGTATATAAGGGGACCGTTTATTGTAGAGACAGTTTTCTATGGAGTAATCTCGGGGTTGTTGTCGGTTATTATCACAAGTTTGATATTTAGCATTCAGACCAATGCACTTGATGCAACAAGCCTAGGACTGCTCGATATTGGATTTGCAAGTGAATACTTCTCGGATAACTTCTTTAAAATATTGACAATACAGATTGGAATAGGAATAACAATCGGTGCAATATCTTCGTTTATTGCTACGAGGAAGTACCTAAAGTTTAAACCAGCAAAAAACTAGGCGAAAGTTGTTGCCTTTTTGCATAATATGTTATAATTCTTATGCTTATGAATCAAATAAAAATCTCTCTAAAAAGTAAAAAAACGTTTACAAAAACTCTAACGCTTGTTATAGCTTTTGCTTTTTTAATTACCCCTGTTAGCTACGTTGCTGCGCAATCATTTCAGCAACAAATCAACGAGCTTAATCAGGAAAACTCTCAAAGAGCCGGGCAAGTTGATGATCTTGCAGATGAAGCAACCAGCCTTCAGGATAAGATAAATTTGATTCAACAACGAATCGATGGTATTCAAACAGAGATTAACGATTCAGAGAAAGAAATAGCTCGTCTTGAAAAAGAAATCGAAGAAGCAGAGATAGAATTGGAAAAACAACGATCACTTCTAGGGTCTAACATCAGAACGATGTACTTGGAAGGTGAAATTAGCACTCTTGAAATGTTGGCTTCGTCAAAAGATCTAAGCGATTACGTAGATAAACAACAGTATCGGAATGCTGTGCAAGCTAACATCAACGTCGCTCTCCTGCGCATCAACGATTTAAAAGCTGAACTCACCGATAGCAGGAATAATGTACAAGCCAGGCTTAAGCAACAGACCGAACTAAAGCAGGAACAAGCATCTAAGCGCGGCGAAGTAGAATTTCTATTGGCGCTAAACGAAGGTGAGAGGTCTGAGCTAGATTCACAGATAAAAGCAACCAGCAAAGAGATCGAAGAACTTAAACGTCAGCAGGCGCTTGAGAATATTAAACGTTACGGGTCATCCGGCGGACAACTCGGTGGTGGTGGTTATCCTTGGGGAAATGCAGTCTGTATTCACAATGGTACGGTGCAGGGTTGGTGTCCAAATTATGATTGGTCATTCAACGGTTCTGTCTGGAACTTTGCAACAGGCGGTTATGGTTATCGTAACTGTACTGACTGGGTTTCATGGCGGGTTAGGTCTAGCGGCGGTTTCGTCCCTGGTGGACTTGGAAATGCCAAAAATTGGGACGATCGTGCTCCAGCATATGGCTATCAAGTAAGTTCAACTCCAAGAGCCGGTGCAGCCGCTGTAAGTAATTACGGATACTACGGCCACGTTATGTATGTTGAAGCAGTAAATGGCGACGGTTCCATCGTCGTCTCGGACTATAATCGTGGTGGAACTGGACTTTATGATACCAACACAATTAGTGCAAGTGGACTTTCTTTCGTTTATTTTTAAGTTAGCTGTATAAAAAAAGTGCTCGATTGTTTATAATAGTGTGCAGTGATTTTGAAACAAAGCAAAGAAAAACTTACTAACCTAAAACCGTGGGTTTTGATCGTCGGGGTTTTGATCATATTTTTTGCAGGATATATTGTTGGAAATGGGAACAATCTTAAGTTCGGTAAATCCAACACTTCTGATCTTCCGGCCAAACTAGACTACTCTGAAATTGATGAGGTTTACCAGGTTTTACGTGAGAATTTTGATGGTGAGCTGACGCTTGATGACATTATGAATGGGCTGAAGAAGGGGTTGGCTGGGGCAACCGGGGATCCTTTCACGGAATATTTGTCGCCAGAAGATGCAAAGCAATTTGAGGCGGACCTGAACGGATCTTTTAGCGGGATTGGAGCAGAGCTGTCAGTTGAAGAAGAGTTAATAGTTGTTGTTGCACCACTCTCGGGTTTTCCTGCAGAAGAAGCTGGAGTTCGGGCGGGAGATATCATACTTGAAGTTGACTCAGAATCGACATTTGGGAAAAGTTTATCAGAGGTCATTAGTACAATTCGCGGCCCTGTAAATACCGATGTAACTTTAACTATTGGCCGCGTCGGCGAGCAACAACGAGAGATAACCATTACCAGGGCAGATATAACCATTGAAAGTGTTAAGACTGAGGTTATTGATGGTATCGGTGTGATCAAAGTTTCTAGGTTTGCAAACGATACATCGACGCTTGCCAGAAACGCGGCAATTGATTTGAAAAAACAAGGAGTTAAAGGGATTGTGTTAGACCTAAGATCAAACCCAGGCGGCTACCTCGAGGCGTCGGTTGACTTAAGTGGTCTGTGGTTAGATAAAGGCAGTGTAGTTGTTGAAGAAAAAAATGGTGACAAGATTATCAGATCCCATAAAGCTACGACAGACCCAGTCTTAAAAGGCATGCCAACAATAGTTCTAATTGACGGCGGATCGGCCAGCGCCAGCGAAATTGTGGCCGGCGCATTAAAAGACAACGGAGTCGCTACACTTTTGGGTGTAAAATCATTTGGAAAAGGTTCTGTCCAGACTCCACAACCTATCCGATCAGGTGGAATACTGAAGGTTACGACCGCACATTGGTATACACCAAAAGGAATTAACATCGACAAAGAAGGCATCGAGCCCGATGAGGTCGTTGAGTTCGATATCGATGCCTTCCAAAAAAACAGGAAAAATGACAACCAACTTCAAACTGCAATCCAGAAGCTGAGTAAATAATTAGTTCGTTGTATATTTTATCATAACTCTAGTCACGAAGGTGTTTCTGTGCTAATATTACCCAGAACCAAGTGAGGGAGAAGAAAGGTTTCAAAGCTTTGAGCAAGCAAAATAATACAAAATACATTTTTGTAACTGGTGGAGTGCTATCCGGACTCGGAAAAGGCATCACAGCAGCCTCTATTGGAAACCTTTTAAAAGCTCGCGGATACTCTGTAAACATACAAAAATTAGACCCATATCTAAACGTTGACGCTGGAACGCTAAATCCAGCCGAGCATGGTGAATGCTTTGTTACAAAAGATGGCGCCGAAACAGATCTAGACCTGGGGCATTATGAAAGATTTTTGGACGTCGAATTAACCCAGACCAGCTCGGTTATGAGCGGGCGAATACTCCGTAGTTTGATAGAAGACGAACGCGCAGGAAAATACCTCGGTAAAACCGTGCAGGTCTTGCCACACTTTACTGATGCGATTCAAGGCTACATTGAAGAATCCAGCAAAGGTTTTGATATTCATATTGTAGAAATTGGCGGAACCGTAGGAGATTATGAGAGTCCACCTTTCTTTGAAGCGATACGTGAATATGCCCAAAAAGCCGGCAAGGGTAACTACCTCAACGTGCAAGTGGTTTACATGCCATATCTTTCAACTAGTAAAGAAATAAAGACTAAGCCTGCTCAGAACGCCGTACGTGAACTGAGGTCTATGGGAATAATGCCTAATCTGTTAGTTGCAAGATCAGAGGTTCCAACTAATGGTCCAACCAAAGCTAAGTTGAGCGCATTCTGCGGTGTTGAAGAAGCTGGTATTGCGGTACTGCCTAACGCTAGATCTGTATATGAAGTTCCTCTTACGCTAGAAGAACAGGGAATCGGCGAATATATTGTTGAGCAGTTAGGACTTAAGAAGAAAAAAGCTAATCACAAACAATGGTCATCAATGGTTGATCGAATCCTGGAAACTCCAAAAAACTCCGTAAAAGTCGGAGTCGTTGCCAAGTATCTCGACAACGAAGATACATATATATGTGTGATGGAAGCTCTCAAGTCAGCTTGCTGGGAAAATAATGTTCAGTTTGATTTTGACTGGATTGATGCCGAAAAAGTCGAAAAAGCAAAAGATTTGAAGAAGTTATTCAAGGGTTACGATGGGATTGTGGTTCCTGGAGGTTTTGGTTCAAGAGGAGTCGAGGGTAAGATCCTGGCAGCTCAATTTGCCTACGAGAATAACGTTCCGTACCTCGGCCTATGCTTAGGTTTGCAAGTTGCGGTCATTGCGACAGCGCGAAATGCCGGTCACGTCGACGCTAACTCTAGCGAATTCAATCCTTCGACTTCGTGTGCAGTGATTGACACCATGATCGATCAGCGCGGGCTGGAGGGTACAGGTGGCACAATGCGGTTAGGAGATTACCCGTGCAATATCGAGAAGGGCTCACTAGCCGACAAAGTCTACAAGTCTAAGAAAATTGTTGAGCGACATCGCCATAGATATGAATGCAACAACAACTACAGAGAAGATTATGAGAAATGGGGCATCAAAGCAACGGGTGTATCTCCGGATGGGACATTGGTTGAGATTATCGAAGCCCCAAAGAAGAAGTTCTTTCTAGCAAGTCAATTTCACCCAGAGTTTAAATCGCGTCCAAATCGACCACATCCAATGTTCAGTGGCTTTGTTAAAAGCATGATAAAATAAGTTTATGAGCGAAGCAAACCAAAAGAAAATACTACTGGTAGAAGACGACGACGGACTTGCTAATGTCTATATCCAACGTCTCGAGGGCGAAGGCTTTCAGGTAAAGCGTGTTCCTAACGGTGAAGATGCACTGGCATCAGCTCTAAAGTACGCACCGGACTTAATAATTTTGGATGTAATGATGCCAAAGGTCAGTGGTTTTGATGTGCTAGACATTCTACGAAACACTCCAGAAACCGCAGATGTGAAGATAGTTATGCTAACAGCGCTTTCTCAGGATGCAGACAAACAAAAAGCCGACAAGCTCGGTGCCGATGATTACCTCGTAAAATCACAAGTCGTCATCGCAGACGTAGTAGATAGAATCAAAAAACATCTAGGCGTCTAATGAAAAAGATAAAAGAAGCATATAAAAGAGGGCAGTCTGGAGATAGTGGCGAAGATGTTACTGGACGCGCAGCTAGAGCCGCTCACAGATTAGGGAAAGCAAGTTTTGAATCAATGGAGAAGTTAGACAAAGCACTTCATGATTCAAAATCTGAACAATTAGATCAAGCTAAAAAAGAAGCCGTTGGTCCGACTAAAAAAGCCCTGGAAATAATCGGTGCCTCAGACGGAATTCCACACCAATCTGCATCTAAACCTTCCTGGGGTCAGGACGTTATTGAAGACACTGGGGATCGTAAGCGTCAATGGAGCGCAAGTTTTGTTAAGGGCGTTCCTAAGGATCCATCCAGACCCGGTAATACTCCGTTAGTAGAAGATTTAGGAACCGTACGAATAGACAGTACGGATTGGTCACATAATGGTTTTCATACACTAATTGATAACTTTTCTCTTGTTGTAGAGTCCGGTGTTGATGACAATGGTGAGGCCAGAGAGCCAAGAACTACAGTTTGGATAAATACTCGAGAATATCACATGGATGATCGTGATCTTGATAAAGAACATGCTGAAGGCATGAGACTTGACTTTGATCCATCTGGCGAGCTGGTAGCGTTAGGATTAACAAGACCTGGTTCAACCGGCTATACAGATGAAGACGTTTCGAAGGTTACCACAAATATGGATGAAGTACTAGGAACGGTTCTCGGGTCTGTAAATGCTACTGCACAAGAATACCAGAAGATAGCTGAAATTTAGGATTATTCTACGGTGACTTCGGTGCGGAAAACTGATTTGCCGCTGAATTTGCGGAATTTTCGTTGGCTGTATTGTACAACGCCGTCTTTTGCAGCGTGAATGGTGAAGTTTCGTGAAGCGTAAGTGCCTTCGCCAGGACGCTTGTTCATTCCAACTTGTCGAACGATTACTTGTCCGTTACGGACCTTTTCGCCACCAAATATCTTAACTCCGAGCCGCTGCCCAGGGGAGTCATGAACGTTTTTGGATGAACCACCAGCTTTAACTTTTGACATTTTACTTCCTTATTATTACGACGAGTTCGCGGCCGACTTGTTGACCTTCGCGGTGATAGATTAACTCTTTACCGCCAGAACTCTTGAATTCCATACGATTATACCCGATTTCCCCAAGAGAATCAAGCACTCCTAGGTGTAAAAAGCCATCTTTTGTTTTCCAAGCGGGCAAAGCTAAGCATATCCGTGTATCTTTTTCGGTTTGTTTGGCAAGATTTGACAGGAATTTCTTGGTGATTGTGTTTACGTTTTGAATGTTTTTGTGTAATTCATCTGACCTTGGTGCATGTGAGTAGGCTTTTCCCAGGTAGGTCTCGCTGGCGACAAAATCAAAGCCACTTTTCCAATCGAATTCTGTCGCGTCACCAGGGGTGACATCGTATGTTCCTTTAACTCTAAATCGTGACTGCAACCAATCGAGGTTTTCATGAGTATATTGAATCATCTCGAACTCTATATCTGTTCCAAAGGTGTTATATCCCATAAGTAAGGCTTCTTGAAGCAGCACTCCAGTTCCACAAAATGGGTCGAGGATTGTCTGCTTTGGTGTTTCAACGATCTCTGACTTAGTTGCTACAACTTCTTTGTTAAGTATTCTAAGCGCGTCACTACGCTTTATTACTTTTTCATTAATCTTTTGATCGAAAGATTCAGTATCATCTTTTTGTTCAGGCAGTTCACCGGTTGCCAAGTTGATAATAATTTGAGCAAGTTTTGGGGGTAGCATACCAACTCTGGAGTCTCGCTTTGGGCGCTGTTGATCGCGCGCTGCATATGCATCAATGTCTTGAACACCAACAGTTTGACCAAACATTATTGACTCACCATCAGATACAAACAAGAGCTCCCATCCATTATTTTTGTACAATTTGTTGTGTAAAACTGAGGCACTATTGAGTTCTTTTGTCTTGTTTGGAACGACTCTGGCGGAAACACCACTTTTTTTAGCAATCTTTTTTAGCTCAAGGCCGGTTTTTTGCTGTTGCTTGGCGCTGACTTGAATGTTTATCGTGCTAATCCCAAAGGTTAGCTTTCCTTCAATGTTTTTGATGTGGTCGGGGAAAACTTTCTTGAGGTGTTCGTCTATTTCTAGCCAGTTTGTAGTTTTGAACTCATGAAGCATTTTGCAAAGCTTCACTGATCCACCCAATCGCGAATAAGGCACATCTTTGGGATCAACGTCCAAGACTGCAAGATTATCTCCGAACAGAGTAACCTTATCTGTGCCAAATAAGCTTTCGAGCTCGGCCAGGCCAAGTTCTGGCTGACGTCCCAAGACCAATAATGATTTCTGCATACTTGTAGTTTATAATGAATGATACTTATGACCAAAAAGAGGCGGCAACAAAGTTTCAAAACTGCTTTAACAACTGTAACGTTGGTTGCTCTGGGAGCACTGATCTACACCGTTAGGGCGCAGATCGCAGACACCATTACTAATCTGGGCGAAGTAAACCGGTACGCACTTCTATTGATGCTTGTAGCACAAACCTTAAACTACCACAGCTATACCAAGATGTATCAATATATGCTCAGAATCTTGGATCACAAGATCAGTTATCGCAGAATGCTAAGGATAGTCTCTGAGTTAAATTTTGTAAATAATGTATTCCCAAGTGGTGGAGTGAGCGGTTTTAGCTACTTTGGCATGCGTATGCGGGCAAGGGGGGCGAACACAGGTACGGCAACTTTTGTGCAAATGATGCGATTTATCTTGATATTCATTAGTTTCCAGATACTGCTCGGAACGGGTTTGATCATATTGGCTATTGACGGAGGTGTTAATAACCTCGTAATGCTTATAGCAGGCGGTATTTCAACGTTGATGGTTGTTGGATCCTTATTCGCTGTATATATCATTGGATCAAAACAGAGAATTAAGAGCTTTTCCCTCACAATTACCAAAATAGTAAACAGATTTATTCAAACCGTACGTCCAAAAAGTCCAGAAACTATCAGCCTAGATGGGGTAGAAAAGGCCATGGGCGATCTACATGATAACTACCAGATCTTTAAGAGTGATTGGGGTTTGTTGCTTAAGCCTTTAGCCTATGGTTTGCTTGCAAATATTGCAGAAATAACCACGATATATGTGGTCTATATTGCATTTGGATATTGGCCCAACCCTGGAGCGATAATATTAGCGTACTCAATTGCAAACTTTGCAGGACTTGTTTCGGTTTTGCCAGGTGGAGTTGGTATTTACGAGGGTTTGATGACGGCTGTTTTGGCAACGGCTGGAGTACCTGCCGGTGTTAGCTTGCCAGTTACGATTATGTATCGTGTTTTGAATATGACAATTCAACTACCACCAGGATATTATTTCTACCACAATACAGTCGTCAACAACAAACTGGTTAAAAAACCAAAAGGCGCGCCAGTTCGTGGATGAAATCGTAATCACAGTTACTGAGTTCGTCGCAGTTTTCAACCAAAGCATGTCTGCTGCATTTCCTCAGGTTACGATCCAGGGCGAGGTCAGTAACTTCCGTATCAGCAAGGGGAGATGGGTATACATGGATCTTAAGGATGAAAATGCAAAGATTAGTCTTTTTGGGTCGGTCTACAATCTTTCAACGCCTCTCGAAGATGGGATGATGATTCAAATAAAAGGAGCACCACATCTGCATCCAACTTTTGGTTTTAGCGTCAATTTCTTTTCGGTGTTACTCTCTGGTAAGGGAACGATCAAAAAAGCTGCCAAAATACTCGAGGAAAAGCTAAAAAAAGAAGGTCTTTTTGACGAGCAAAGAAAGCGTCTTTTGCCATATCCTCCACAGAGAATCGGCTTGGTTACCTCTGGTGAATCGGCTGCGTACAGTGATTTTGTTAAGGTAATCAAAAAGCGCTGGAAAAACGTTGAGATTATTTTGGTTGATGTGAAAGTTCAAGGTGAAGAAGCTGCAAATCAAGTCGTAGATGCCATAGGGAAGTTAAACAGTTTGGCCGATCCAGTTGATGTAATCGTAATAACACGTGGCGGTGGTAGCAGTGAAGATATGCAAGCTTTTTCAACAGAGACAGTAACGCGGGCCGTAGCAGGCAGTCGCATACCTACATTGGTTGCAATTGGGCATGAAAGAGATTTTTCTTTGGCAGAACTGGCGGCTGATCAACGAGCATCAACGCCTTCAAATGCTGCTGAACTGCTTGTGCCGGATACTGGCTCTGAAATTTCAAAACTTAAAGACACACAAAATTATTTGTTCACAAACTTGAGAGAAAAATTACAATTTAACAGGGGCGAATTGAGCCGTGGACAAAAATCGCTTAACACAAGCATTGAAAGCCTGCTAGAAAAACGCCGATTAAATTTAGATATTCAAAGTAAAATATTGCAGGCAAATAACGTGCACCATATTTTGAACAAAGGATTTAGCATCGTACGAAAAAATAACCGTGTCGTAAAGTCGATTAACAGCATATCAAAGGGCGATGAAGTAACAATAAATATGAAGGATGGATCGGTAGATTCTGTGGTAAATCGAGTCAAGAAAGGGTAGAATAACAGAGATGAGTAAAAAAAGTTATAACGAACTGCAAATTGAATTAGAAAAAATTGTAGAGTCATTACAGTCTGAAGACGTTGATCTTGATGATGCGATAGAATTGCACAAAAAAGGTTCGGAATTGATTGCTCAAATGCAAAAAATCTTGAACGAAGCTGAAATTAAAATCAAAAAATTACAATGATCGAAATCATATTTACAGTTTCGGCGATCTTTTTGGGATTATTCGCATTTGTTGTTTTCTTCGGAGCACCATATTTGCCAACCAGAAAAGAACAGATAGAGAGCTCATTGGACTTACTTGATCTAAAAAAAGGACAATTGTTGGTGGAACTAGGCTCTGGAGACGGTAGGGTTTTAAAAGCTGCAGGAAAAAGAGATATAAAAGCCGTTGGCTACGAGATCAACCCAATTCTGGTAATAATTTCCAAAATCATTACTTTCAGATACCGAAAACTAGTGAATACTAGGTGGAAGAGCATGTGGAAAGCCGATATTTCGCAGGCAGATGGAGTTTATGTGTTCTTGCTTGATAGGTTCATGCAAAAACTCGACAACAAGATGAAAAAAGAAGTCAAAACGGGGACAAAATTAATTAGTTTTGCATTCAAAATAAAAGGCAAAAAGATTTCAAAAAAGAAAAAGGGTTTGTTCTTGTATCTTTATTCCTGAGAGTAGCGTTGTTAAGAAAAATTTGATAACATAAGCAATATGAGAAAACTTGATCAGTTTGGGAAAATAGAGTCGTTATTTATACCGTTAGTTCTATCGGTAGTCGTATTGTTGGCAACAATAATATTTTCGATCACTACTTATCTTCAGAAGTCAGATCTTAGCAACAACATCGACACAAAAGTTAGTGAACGCCTTGGAGTAGAAACGCAACGAATTGAAAGTGAGCAACAAGTCATTTTCCTTGAGAAAGAAAAAGAACCCCTAAAACCATATTCGGGGCCTACGGAGCTCGGCTCAGTAGAATTTAAATACCCAAAAATATGGAGCGGATATGTCAACGAAGCTAGTAACAGCAATCTTCCACTGGATGCAACGTTCCATCCTAATGTTGTACCGGCAAGCGACACAGCCTACGCTCTGAGAGTTCAAATTGTTAATAATCAGTACAGCACAGAGGTTAAAAAGTTCGACAGCAAAGCTGAAAATGGTACCGTAAAGGTCTCTGCATATAAGACTGAAAACGTGGACGGGGTACCTGCTGTCAAAATTACAGGGCAAATTGACAGTAAAACTAGAGGAACCCTGATTTTGATTCAGGTCAGAGATAAAACACTCAAGATGTGGACAGAATCAGACCAATTTACGAATGATTTCGAGACAAGAGTCCTGCCAAGCCTGACTTTCTCTCCATAATGAGTTTCTAGTTTGTGGTAGAATGGTTGCTACTAGTTGAGGGTAACAATGAGGACGCATATAACAGGTGTTAATGATAATTTGAGGTTGGCGCGAGCGCTTGCCGAGGAGTTAAAATTACCCCTTATACAGATTGCTCGAAAGGGTGAATTGGCCCGAATGACAGCCGATCCGAATCAAGTCAGAGACATTGAGTTAACTGCAGATGGCGCGCTGAGGCTGATCGAAAGTTACTTATTTAGCACAAGGGTACTTTTGACACAACAACAACTTGATCTAGAGCCGATCTCGGTTGGATCTACGATGTATGACATTGCACAATATTTATCGGGTCATGCCAGAATGTATAACTGTGATCTTGATATTGATGTGAAGTCGAGTATTGGTTTGGCTATGGCGCATCCTGAAGCACTTAAATCGGTTTTAACAAGTTTGGCTTTTACTTTGATCAGTACACCAAATGATAGGCTTTCCCGGAAGAAAGTGGTCCTTAGTGCTGCACGAGTCGATAACGTCATAAGGGCACAAGTTATAAGCGTAGATCACATTATTGCCAAGGATTCACTAGCACAGGCTAGAAATCTTTCCGGGGTTGCTCGAAAGACGTCGAAAGATATTTCTCATAACACTGGAGCAGGAGTACTGCTGGCTGATCGATTAATGAAGGCTATGAACAGTGATTTGAAAATCACTAGAATGGGATCCAGCAGTGGACTAGGCGGGGATCTACTAATTTCAAAACAACTCTCCCTGATATGATAGACATTATTTTAGTAGAATCAGACGAAGTTCTGGCTGCAACTTACCGGCGCGGCTTGCAAAGGGTTGGTTACACCGTGGCTTGTTATTCTAATGCACAAACTGCAATTGCTGGAGTTGATAAGCAGAAGCCAAAGTTGATTATTCTAGAGCTGAACTTACATCACCACAATGGAGTTGAATTTATTCATGAGATTCGTTCGTACGACGACCTTAGTGAAATCCCGATTGTATTATTGACTGGCATCCCGGCCAGTGAACTTGATCTTGGACAAGACCAAATGGAAATTTTGGGAATAAAAGAGATTCTTTACAAGCCTTCCACCACTATAAGAGAATTAATTCAGACAGCAAAAAAACAGATATGAATACAACAAAAACAGAGGCAATAGTGCTTCGAAGAGTCAACTATGGAGACTCCGATAAAATAATTAATGCAATAACTGCGGATATGGGCAAAGTCTCGTTTTTTGCCAAGGGCGTAAGAAAACAAAAAAGTAAACTAGCTGGCGGACTAGAGCTTTTGAGCATCTGCGAGGTAAGTTTGCTTGAAGGGAGGAGAGACATGTATACATTGATCTCGGCTCGAATCAAAGAACACTATAGTAATATTGTAAAAGACCTGGATCGAACAAAAATTGCATACAGAATTTTACAAGTTCTAGATAAATCCACCGAAGATGATGTTGGTCCAGAGTACTATAATCTTACCTTTAAAAGTTTAAGTTATTTGAACAACCAAAAAATACATCCAGCCGTGGTTGAAGCTTGGTTTTTGGTCAATTTATTGGCGCAATTAGGTATGGAGTTGAACACAGAGTTTAATTCAAAAGGGGAAAAGCTGCCGGCTTCAGAAAAGTATGGTTTTGAGTACGACGACATGTGTTTCAATGAAAACCAGGCGAGTGAATACACTGACAAACATGTAAAACTGATTCGTTTGTACGGGCAACTGAGCCCAGCAAAAATCATGAAAATCGATGATATCGAAGAATTGAACATACCAGTAGTAGTGCTTTTAGGGAATATTCAACAACTATTACATCGGAAATAAACAGAGGTAGACACTGATCTACAATCTGATATACTATTTTTATGAGCAAAAAAGAAGAAACAAAACCAACATTAGAAGACATCGTATCCTTATGCAAAAGACGCGGTTTCGTATACTCGGGTAGTGAAATTTACGGTGGTGAAGCAGGTTTGTATGATTATGGACCATATGGAGTTGAATTACTTAACAATATAAAAAAGGCTTGGTGGGAAGCTAATGTGCAGCTTAAGCCAAATTATGTCGGACTTGATAGCGCTATGTTTAAGAATCCAGAAGCCTGGGTTGCCTCTGGTCACGTTGGTGGTTTTGCGGATCCACTAGCTGAATGTAAAACATGCAATACCAGAATTAGAGTTGATAAAGAACTTGGCAAAATCGGTGTTGAAGCGGACGAAAAAATGGCAATTGAGGACATTAATGATGTTTTTGATGCAAATAGAGATAAAATAATATGTCCAACTTGCTCAGAAAAGAATTTTTCCAAAGTTCAGATGTTTAACATGTTGGTAAAATCAAATCTTGGTGATTTTACCAACGACGGTGAAAGGCCGGTTTATCTTCCTGGCGAAGCCGCGCTAGGTATTTTCTTGAATTTCAAGAATATTGTAGACACGACACGTCTGAAGATTCCTTTCGGTGCCGCTCAGATTGGAAAAGCCTTTAGAAATGAAATCAGTCCGCGCAATTTCCTGTTTCGTACCAGAGAGCTTGAACAAGCGGATACACAATACTTTGTTAAGCCAAATCAGAACAAGGAAGCATACGAAAAGATTAAACAAGAAAGGTTTGATTGGTACGAGACCATTGGTATTAGTCCCAAAAATCTAAGATTATCACAGCATGAGAATCTAGTATTTTATGCTTCCGATGCGTGGGATATTGAATATAAATTTCCGACACTCGGTTTTGATGAGATTGAAGGTATACATGACCGTACAGATTACGATCTGACACAACACATGAAGTTTTCAGGTACAGATTTGAACTATTCGGACCCCCAGACTCAAGAAAAATACATACCTTGGATTATTGAAACATCAATGGGAATGGGAAGAGTATTTTTGGCAGTTGTCTCTGATGCATATAAAAACGAAGAGATTGACGGCGAATCTAGAATAGTCTTGGCATTAGCTCCATCGATTGCACCAATAAAATGTGCTGTCTTCCCGTTGCTCAGAAACAAGCCTGAGCTAGTAGAAAAAGCAGAGGAAGTTTACAAAATGCTATCCAAAGAAATGATGTGCGAGTTTGACGATAACGGAAATATTGGGAAGCGGTACAGGAGGCAGGACGAGATCGGAACACCTTTCTGCGTAACAATTGACTTCGACACGCTACAAGACGGCACTGTGACGCTTAGAAACCGTGATACGACCGAGCAGGTTCGGGTGAAGATCGAAGATCTAATTGACGCTATTGATCTAGATTAAATTGCTTCTTGATCTGTTTTAGTTTCTCAGATACGATCTTTTCGGTTTTAACGATAGAAATGTATTTCTGTATATCATAGAAGTCAGCGATATTTTCTATTTCAGAAGTAACGTCGTAAGGGTAGATCAGAGTTCCTTTGTGCAAGTAGACGAAGCCTAGATCTTTTAATTTTGATGTAAAAGCGTCGCGTTTCGTCTTTTTTGATTCAGGAATTTCAAACATTATAATCCTCCAATTGCCATCCCAAAAAGAAATGTTTGTTTTTGGAAACAGTATCGACCTCTGTTGAAGCCGTTTTCGAGCTTTTCTAGTTAGCGTAAAGACATTACTGTTCTTTTTAAGTAAACTGGATGATTTCATATAAGATAATGTTTCTTTCAAATTTTCCTTAGCACCAAGATCATTATCACCGATGGATGACATTCTTTCATCAATTTTGGTCAGTGCAGATCCTGACGATAAAAGAGAAGCAGTATTAACTCCACTATCAATTAGTTCTAATAATATATCAATGAAATTACTTTTCGATGTCCACTTGGCCATACTGACTATTATACGCTACCGCGCACAATTACAAATAATTAAATATCTGGACAGGGAAGTTTTGCTTAATAGCTTGTTCTATGTTTACTTCAGTGATGAATTTTGGAAGTATTTTGCTCGTCAATGGATTTACAAATTCAGTTTGGGATATTTCAAGGTCTCCATGAGTTGTATCTGAAAGATTAATGTCGACAAAGTCTTTAGAGTTGATTATGTGAAAGAAGAATTCCATATCTTCAACGCCATCTTTTCGCAAGTATTGCTGAATGAAAAGTAGACGTCCTACCACAGCATCTACTCCAAGCTCTTCTTTGAGTTCTCGTTTTACACCACTCTTGAGGTCTTCATTTGGATCGAGTCCGCCTCCAGGTACACAGTAAGTATCCTCGGCCAATATGCTGTTATCGTTTAGTTTTACGCAAAGTAATTTGCTATCGTTCATAATTAGTCCACGTACTGCAATGCGTCTTTCCATAGAAGTAAGTATACCAGAAGTGCGTGAAAGCGTATAATATACTAAAATTAGTGATTGAAGTCATTCGTGATAAAATTAGGTTATGGTTTGGAGACGAAAAAAAAATACTTCTGGTGGAATCTATGCGTTTATTGATTCACAGAACTTGAATATTGGTTCTCAAAAAGTTGGCTTTAAAGTTAATTGGAAAAAATTGCATGATTTTTTAAAAAACGAACATGGTGTCACAAGGGCTTTCTTGTTTGTAGGTTACATACCTGAGTACGAGGATATGTATAAACAACTTCATGATCATGGTTTTTCAGTAGTACTTAAGCAAACTCAAGACCTGACCAGAGTGGTAAAGGATGACAAAAAGAATGAGGATAAACCAGTAAAAGGTAACGTCGATACAGATTTAGTGCTTTGGGCTATGAAAGAGATCAATAACTACAACAAAGCAATATTGATATCTAGTGACGGAGATTTCTTGAGCTTAGTTGAATACCTTGATAAACAGGGGAAAATGGAAAAAATTATGGTACCAAACGGATCGTACTCACACCTATTCAATAAGTTCGACAAATATGTCCTTAGGCTTGATAAAGTACAGGATAAAATTGCCATGCCACGCTCGAGCATGAGAAAGAAACATTATGACAAAAACAAGCGAAAATAAGCAAAAGAATTTTGGATAAAACGCAAAAGACGGTAGAATGGTTTTATTAAAGGAGGGCAAATGGACGATCAAATTATTACACCAAATCAGCAGGGAGGCGCACAGCCTGTTCCAGGTCAGCCGATTCAGCCTCAACCACAACAACCATTCCAGCCGGCTCAACCTCCACAACCACAGCCAATGCAGCAACCTATACCACAACCTCAACCTGTCATAGATCCAATGATGGCCCAGCCACAACAACCGGTTTTTGATCAGTCGATGTATCAGCCTCAGCCTGCAGTTGATCCAAATATGTATCAGCCTCAACCGATGCAACAGATACAACCACAGCCAATGCAGCAACCTATTCAACCGGCACAGCAACCTCAAATGCCGATTGCAGATCCATTTGCTCCTGATGACATGTCACAAATGCCTGTGACTCCTATGCAAACTGGCGGACCCAAGAAAAGTAAAAAAGGCTTGATTATCGGACTAGTTGCAGTAATCGTTATCGCAATAGCTGGAGCAGTTCTTTACTTTTTTAGTGGTGGTACAAATTCTACAACTACTCCTACAACCACAATCCAAGACAACGCACCGACTGTTGAGGAACTTTCGGCAGTAACACCTCTGGGCTATAAAATTACCATCGATGAAGTTCTGCGTAATGTTGAAACAACCGAAGTAACTAGTCCTCAAGAAGCGGTTATCACAAAAATAACCATAACAAATGACGGCCAATTTGCTACAGGAGTACCCCAACTCTCGAATATGGCGTTGGTAAGTGGCGAGAAAGAATACGGCGGATTCACAACTAAAGGGACGAAAATACTGGGTGTCTTTGGGTATGACGAATTAACGGGTTCTAAGTTAGAGCCAGGAGCATCCATAACAGCTTACGGCGCATTTATTACCAGCGGCGAAACATCACTTACTTTCAGATATAAACAACCAAAAAGTACAATTACCTCAATTGGCGGGACGGGGTCTGGTCAAACATTCGAAGCAATGAACGTGGATATTCTTCTTCAATAATGGCTGATAAGAAATTTGATTTCAGCGGTTTGAAAGCACTTTATATCAACACTACTTTAAAGCCATCTCCAGAAGTGAGTAATACTGATGGATTAATCCAAGTAAGTAGCAATATACTTAAGAAGAACGGTGTAGATGTAGAAGTGATTCGCTCAATGGATGAAGACATTGCAGTTGGAGTTTATCCAGACATGACTGAGCATGGCGCTAAAACCGACGAATGGCCCAAGTTATACAAGAAAGTCATGGACGCAGACATTTTGGTACTTTGCGGACCGATTTGGTTGGGTGATAACAGTAGTGAAATGAAGAAAGTAATCGAGCGACTTTATGGCAATAGCTCGCTGCTAAACGATAAAGGACAATATGTTTATTACGGGAAAGTCGGTGGTGCGATTTTTACTGGGAACGAAGATGGCGTTAAACACTGTGCAATGAATGTCTTATACAGCCTTCAACACCTTGGCTATACAATTCCACCACAAGCTGATGCGGGATGGATTGGCGAAGCCGGGCCAGGGCCGAGCTATTTGGATAAAGACTCGGGCGGTCCACAAAATGACTTTACCAACCGGAATACGACATTTATGAGCTGGAATCTTATGCACATGGCAAAGATTCTTAAAGATGCCGGCGGATTACCTGCTCATGGAAATGTCCGCAAAGGCTGGGATGCCGGCTGCAGATACGATTTTGAAAACCCAGAATATAGGTAATGGAAGCCGAAAAACTTAAAAAAGAACTGGACTCGGTTGGGAGCCCATCTGACGCGAAGTTTTTGCAAAGATTCTTCAAAACAGGGAAGGGTGAATATGGAGAAGACGATGTGTTTATTGGAATCCGGATGCCTGTCATTCGAGCGCATGCAAAAAAGTATTCAGACATGGAACTTACAGAGGTAGAAATAGTTTTGCATAGTCCAGTTCATGAACACAGAATGGCTGCATGCGTGATCATGGTAGAAAAGTCGAAAAAGCTTAAACGAACCCCTAACGAGATCAAGCCTATCTATGATCTATATCTGGGAAATGTTAAGAAGTATATAAACAATTGGGATTTAGTGGACATTAGTTGTCGTGACGTCGTGGGGAGATATTTGGCAGAAAGAGATCGTTCGATGCTTTATGAATTAGCAAAATCATCAAATCTTTGGGAAAGGCGAGTATCGATAATTTCGACGTGGCAGTTCATCAGAGTGAGTGACCTCGAAGACACATGGAAGATTTCAAAAATACTGCTTCATGATAAGGAAGATTTAATACACAAGGCCGTTGGTTGGATGTTACGAGAAGCAGGGAAAAGGGACGAGGAAAGATTGAAAGAATTTTTGGACGATCACGCACACGAGATGCCACGAACAATGCTTCGATATAGTTTAGAAAAACTTCATGAGCAAGATAAAAAACACTACATGCGCATGGGCAAGTAGTTAGTGCTTGTGCTAGACTAACAGGTATGGATCGAAAGAATAGTAACCAGTTTCCACCAAACTTTTTTTGGGGTGTCTCTACATCTTCGCATCAGGTTGAAGGTGGAACGAAAAATCAATGGAGTGAATGGGAAAAGAAAAACGCAAAGAATCTTGCCACCACTTCACACGATCGGCTTGGTTGGTTACCCAACTGGCGCGATGTCAAAGATGAAGCTTGTGATCCCGAAAACTACATATCTCGAAGAGGTGTTGAGCATTATTCTAGGTACAAAAAAGATTTTGAAATTGCCAAAGACCTTAACATAAATGCATTCAGGTTTGGAATAGAGTGGGCGCGAATTCAGCCATCCGAAGGGAAGTGGGACGAGAAAGAGATAGAACACTATCGAAATTATATTAAGGAGCTTCGGAAACAGGGAATTGAGCCGTTTTTAAACTTATGGCATTGGACGCACCCTGTTTGGTTTGAAGAAAAGGGTGGTTTTAGTAAGCGCCGGAACCTAAAGTATTTCAAGCAGTTTGCACAAAAGGTCGCCGACGAATTTGCAGAAGATCTTACATACATAATTACTATCAATGAACCCAATGTCTATACATCTTTGTCCTATGTTCAGGGAGAGTGGCCTCCGCAAAAGAAGAATTGGCCAAAATCTTTCTTCGTCATGAGGAATCTGGTGAAGGCGCACAGGATTGCATACAAAGTATTTAAGTCGGTAAAGCCTGGGACCAGAATCGGCGTGGCAGCACAACTGGCCAATATTCAACCTAAGAACTCTCACAACCTGTTTGACGTGTTGATGACTTGGTATATGCGTTTTTTCTGGAATTGGTGGTATTTGAACAGGATTAAACGAAAGCAAGATTTCGTTGGATTTAATTATTACTTCACTGATTATTATAAGAAATTCAAGCGATCGAATCCAACAGTACCTGTAAACGATCTTGGTTGGTACATGGAACCCGAAGGATTATTCCCGTTGTTGGTAAGAGTCTGGAAGCATTACAATAAGCCAATTATTGTTACCGAAAACGGGGTTGCTGATAGCGATGATCAATTTCGAGAGTGGTGGATCGAAGAGACGGTGATTGCCATGGAAAAAGCGTTGTCTGAAGGCGTGCATTTGCAAGGTTACTTCCACTGGAGCTTGCTTGATAACTTTGAGTGGGCGTATGGGTGGTGGCCAAAGTTTGGGCTGGTAGAAGTAGATCGTAAAACCATGAAAAGGAAAGTTCGCCCTTCTGGCAGGTATTACGCCAAAACCATTAAAGACATCCAAAACCGTTCAAATTGATTTTTTAACCTGTTTATGCTAATATCAATCGCATGAAAGATACACAACAACCATATTTTAGCGACGATAAAGCACACTCCGAAATACCGAGACACCCAGGACCAATAAACCCTCAACCTGGAAATAACATTCAAGGACTTCAGGATATGCATGAACGTCATGCAAATGTGGCTCGCACTATTAATCCAGATAAAAAAGATTTCATGAAAAAGACAGGGAAGAAGGCTGCAAAACTTGCGGTTGTCGTCGGTTTAACCGCAGGAGCGTTGCATGCAACAGGAAGTGCGATGGATAATGATCCAAACCTGGGCGGAGAACCTGCAACAGAACAACAACGCGAGCACATGGAGGGTAACGTCTCAACAGATGAAATGGGTAAAGTTGAGACCCCTGGAATTGATCAGCTGAATAAAGACGCAAATCTGGGCGCAGAAAATTCAACTGGTGAAAATGGTGGAGTACCACCACAAGATCCAAACACAAACTCTTAGTAGTAGGGCAGGCAATTTTCATCCATACGCTACATGTTGTGTGGATGTTTTTATTTGAGGTAGATTTGTGGATAAGTTACAAAGTTAAACAAAAAAGTACTTGCATGTGGGTGATAGTGGGTAGTAGACTGTTGTTAGTGGGTCGCTGTGGGTTACCCACCCATACAAAAAACAAAAACCACAAGTACTAAAACAATTTTAAGGACATACGTGGACTATTTTCAGAGGAAGTTGGACAGCAAAAGGCGGTTAACCATACCGACTGAGCTTAGATCTGATTTCGCTCATGGAGTAGTCATCACTAGAGGATTCAAGGATTATCTCCATATGTATCCACTAGATGTTTGGAACGAAGTTGTAGAACCAGAACTGAAGGGATCAATCCTGGATGAAAAGGTAGCAGACTTAAACGTTCAAATCCGTATGGGCAAGACAGAAGCTCAGCTAGATCAAAAGCAGGGCCGAGTCACACTTGAGCAGCATTTGCTTGACTACGCCGGAATCGACAAAGAAGTCGTGGCCGTGCGAGCAGGTAAGTACTGGCGAATTAGTGCAGTTTAGTTAAGTACATTAACAATTTGGCAAGACCAAATATCCAAATCAATAGATTTGGGATCACCTATTTGGCAGTTAACAACCGGCAAGGGTAACCGGACACAACCCTCGCACATTAGGAACACCTCCCAAAACTCCACCTCACACAAAGTCTCTCAAAACTTGCAAACGGCTCTCGAGAAACAAATAAGGGCAAGAACCTCTTTTAGCTCTCGGTTCGAGCAGTTTGCTATAAACAAAAACAAAAACGATAAAAAACAAAAAGTTAGCTGTCAATTAGGTGATTCTTTAAAAACAAAAACAATAAAACAAAAAGAAAGAACACCAGGGGCAAAAACCCATGCACATTCCAGTACTAATAGAAGAAGTTATCACGACTCTAGCGCCACAAAAAGGAGAAACCTACCTTGATGTAACGGCCGGATTTGGTGGACATGCTTTTAGGATTCTGGAAATGACGCAGAAATATGATGGTTGCGTATTGATCGATCAAGATCAAGAAGCAATAGAACAACTACAGTCTCTCTTTTCTGCCAATGAAGTGAGAATCGTTAACAACGATTTCGCGAGCGCTTCAAGGGAACTAGAAAAAGAAGGGCAACAGTTTGACATCATATTAGCTGATATAGGGGTGAGTAGCTTGCACCTTGACAAAGCAAGTCGCGGTTTTTCACTTAGACGGATCGGCCCGCTAGATATGCGAATGGATCAAACGGCAACTCTCGACGCTAACGACATAATCAACTACTACGAACGAAGCAAACTAATCAAAGTCTTACGCGAATACGGAGAAGAATATAGAGCGCCAAAGATCGTAGATCGAATAATCGAACACCGACCAATCAAGTCGACAACCGAACTTGCAAATATCATCGCTAGGGCAGTAGGAGGGAAGCAAACCAAGGTTCATCCCGCTACTAAGACATTCCAAGCCATAAGGATCGAAGTAAACGACGAATTAAACCGACTAGAAACTTCCCTTAGGTTATGGGTAAAACTACTAAAACCAGGTGGCAGATTAGCTGTCATCACATTCCACAGTCTAGAAGACCGAATCGTAAAGCATTATTTTAAAGAAATATCCGATGCAGGTTACGAATCGCAATTCAAACTTCTGACCAAGAAACCCATCTCTGCCAGCGAAAATGAATTAAAAACCAATCCGCGTGCCAGAAGTGCTAAGCTTCGGGCCGTAGTAAAAATAAAAAACAGAAAGGGGTAGGTTATGCCTATACAGGTAAGATCACACTCCAGAGCATACAAGGTTAAAGTCAAAGTACAATAATCTTGTGTGCGGCGGGCGGCATAAAGCTGCCCGCTCCAAAAAAAACAAAACAAAAAGAAACAAAAAAATATGACATACTCAAGCCAGGTGGGCCATGGTAGATCCAGGTTTGCCAAGGTTAATCAAAACACAACAACATTCCATTCGCAATCCAAAGCCAAACTAGGCCCTGTTAGCAATACAATTGTATTAACATTGCTGATATGTTTACTCGGAATGTTTTATCTAACGCAAGTTTCAAAGACAAATACATTAGGGTATTCAATTGATGATCTTAACACTAAGCAGAGTGAGCTAACAAAGCAGCATGATGAACTTCAAGTGTCATCGGCTCGTCTAAAGTCGTTAAATCGTGTTAGTCAATCCGATGCCGCTAGTGCTTTAGTGTCGTCTAGTCCATCTGCTACAATTTCAAACTAGTATGAATCAAAACGCAGCTCCTTTAAATGCAAATATTTTATTACGGACGAAAATTTGGTTCGCTATTATCTTTGCGGTGATTGCGATCTTTATTATTCGTCTTTTTTATTTACAAGTTATTCAACACGCGAACTACAAGCAACAGGCTTTGATTGGGCAACTTAAAGAATACGAGATTGAGCCCACTCGAGGAACAATCTATGCTATGAACGGTTCAGAAAAAGTGCCAATTGTATTAAATGAACCTAGATTTACGCTTTTTGCAGACCCTCTCTTCATCAAAGATTCTAACTCTGCAGCCGAGCAGATAGAAAAACAAATCGGGGGTAACGTAACTGAGTATAAAGAGAAGATGGAAGCCGACTCTCGTTATCAAATATTGGCCAAAAAATTAACAGCCGATCAGGCTGAATCTATCAATAACCTTGAGCTAAAAGGAGTTGGCACCAGGGAAGTTTCGATTCGTATTTATCCCCAGGGCACGCTCAGTTCGCAAGTACTGGGCTTTGTAAATGATGAAAATATTGGTAAGTACGGCATTGAGGAATTTTACAATGAAGAGCTACGCGGAAAACCTGGGCGACTAAAGGCTATTACGGATGCTAATGGCGTTCCTCTTGTGGCAAACGAAGATAATGTGATTGAGAAGCCTGAGGATGGCTCTGACGTGGTATTAACCATAGACATTCCGTTGCAATCTCAAGTTGAAGAGATAATAAAGAAGCACGTAAAAAAAACCAAAGCCAATACTGGCTCGGCCATTGTGATAGATGTCAACACTGGGGCGGTTAAGGCTATGGCAAATTATCCGACATATGACCCGGCTAAATACTACGAAGTCGAAGATGGTAATCTGTTTAACAACAACGCAGTGAGTTACCCAACCGAAGTCGGATCGATTATGAAACCTTTGACCACTGCGGCCGCCCTGGAATACGGAGATGTAACCAAAACTTCGGGATATTTTGATCCAGGCTTCTTCATAGTGGATGACGCTAAGATTTCAAATGTTGAAGAAATTGGAGGTGCAGCCCAACGTACGGTGCCAGATATACTTTCAATGTCCTTAAACACCGGAGCGACTTGGCTGTTGATGCAAATGGGTGGTGGGGAAATCAACCAAAAAGCTCGTCAGAAATGGTACGATTTTATGACAAAACATTATAGGTTTGGTCAAGAAACAGGGATTGAACAAGGGTTTGAATCTCCTGGTAAGATTCCAGATCCGAACGAAGGTTATGGGTTAAACATTACATATGCAAACACTGCTTTTGGCCAGGCCTCATTGATTACTCCCATACAAATTGCAGCTGCAGACTCTGCTATTTTGAACGGTGGAACATATTACAGACCTCGGTTGGTTGAAAATACGATAAGCTCTTCGGGAGAAGAAAAAGAAATTGGGCCAGAAGTATTATTGGATGATGTTGTTGGTGACAATGTTTCAAAGGATATCCAAGATATGATGGAAAATGTTGTAACAATAAATTACATTGCGTATGGTTTTGACTCTTTACCTGAAAATTATCGAATCGGAGGAAAATCTGGAACCGCTGAAGTTGCAAAACCTGAAGGTGGCTATTACACCGACAGATTCAATGGAACGTACACCGGCTGGGTTGGTGGCGACAAACCTCAATACCTCGTTGTCGTAAGTCTTGATAAACCTGTTGTTCAGGGGTATGCAGGTAGTCGCGCTGCTGCGCCAGTATTCGTTGATATTTCACAAATATTGATCAATAATTTTAACGTGCGTCCTCGGAGTTAATGGTCTATAATGACTTGGAGTAGGAATTTATGCTAACACAAATACTTTCATTTAACGTCAGTTCAAATACTATTACCGAAATGCTGGTACTCGGCTTTTCCGGATTCTTGTTGAGCATGGCTATAACTCCGATATACACACATTTTGCATACTCTGGAAAGTGGTGGAAGAAGTCGAGGGAAAATACAGTAACAGGTGAAAAGGCAACGATGTTCAACAAACTGCACAAGGCAAAACTCTCACGAAATATACCGACAATGGCAGGACTGATTTTTGTAGCGACAGTCACTATTGTAACCCTAATGTTCAACTTGAGCAGAACTGAAACTTGGTTACCATTGGCTGCTTTCGTCGGCGCTGCTGGTGTTGGTTTGATTGATGACATAATCAATATCCGAGGTGTTGGGAAAGGTGTTGCTGGACTACCTTCAAGACTCAAATTTATTATGATTACCGCTGTTGCCTCTATTGGTGGTTGGTACTTTTTTGCAAAACTCGACGTCACAAGTGTAAATATTCCGTTTATCGGTGATCTTGCACTGGGTTGGTTAATTATCCCATTATTTGCCTTCGTTGTTGTTGCAACTGCCAATGCAGTCAACATTACCGACGGATTAGACGGACTTGCCGGTGGTTTAACAGCTATAGCGTTCGGAATATACGCAATAATTGCTTTCCTTGAACAGAGGTATGGGGTGGCCGGACTGTGTCTAACTTTAGTCGGTGCTTTGCTTAGCTATACTTGGTTCAATGTTTTTCCGGCGAGGTTCTTTATGGGGGATGTCGGCTCATTTGCATTGGGGGCAGTCTTGGGCGTAATTGCAATGATTACCGACACTGTAGCGGTATTGCCATTAATCGGCATTGTGTTCGTTGCTGAAACAGGTTCAGTTATTATCCAAATTGCATCGAAAAAACTCAGAAATGGTAAGAAGATATTCAAGATAGCACCAATACACCACCATTTCGAGGCAAGCGGATGGCCTGAAACCAAAGTTACAATGCGATTTTGGATTTTGGGCCAAGTCGCAGCTTTCACGGGCTTAATCGTTTACATTTTAGGGTAAGTAATGAGTCGTTTTGCGGCCAGACAATCCAGAAGACCGTTTGCTCCTGCGGGAGTAGTTAGGCGTCATAAACCTGATTACTTACTCTTTGTGTTTACTGCTTTGTTGATTGGATTTGGCTTGGTTCTACTTGTGTCAATTAGCGGGGCATTGGCTTCGCAAAATGGACAGAGTTCAAGTTTTTTTGTTTCTAAACATTTGGTTGCTGTTGGTCTTGGCTTGGTTGGTTTCTACATTGCCTCGATCTTGAAACCAAAAACCTGGCGAACTTTGGAGATGCCCCTGTTGATTCTTGCTGGAATTGCTTCAATTTTAGTTAGAATCATAGGAGAAGAGACCAATGGTGCTTACCGTTGGATTCAAGTTGGTGGAATATCTTTTCAGGCCGCCGAATTAATAAAGTTTGCATTGATTGTTTGGTTGGCTGGTTTTTTGGCTGATAGGCAAAGACGAGGGACTTTGGATGACTGGAATTCGACGTACAAACCTCTGCTTATCGCAGGAGCGATAATTGGCGCAGTTGTTGTTGTTTTGCAGTCGGACTTGGGGTCAGGAATGGTAATGTTCGCTATTTTGGGTGCTATGGCGTTTGTATCGGGAATCCCGTTTAAGAAAGTTGGTTTAGCAGTTTTGGTTTTGGGAATTTTGGTTATGCTAGCCATAGGTAGTAGTTCGTATCGACGGCAGCGCGTGCAGACTTTCTTGAATCCGACTTCTGACTGCCAAGGCAATGGCTACCAAGCTTGTCAGGCATTAATCACAATAGGCTCTGGCGGAATCAAGGGGCTTGGATTGGGAAATAGTGTTCAAGCCTATGGCTATCTGCCTGAAGCCGGGAATGACTCGATATTTGCTATTGTCGCCGAAAAGCTTGGATTCTTAGGGTCCTCGTTCGTAGTTTTGTTACTAGGAGCATTGTTTTATAGGATGATGAAGGTCATCGATTATACAGCCGATTCATATCCAAAGCTCTTGGCCGTGGGAGCGCTAGCATGGTTGAGCACGCAGTCAATAATAAATATCGGTGCAATGTTAGGACTTTTGCCGTTGAAAGGGATAACTCTTCCATTTATCAGCTACGGAGGAACTAGTTTAATTTTTGTAGCAACTGCAGTGGGTATGGTTTTTGGAATTTCCCGGTATACTAGTTACAAGGCTATAGGAGGCCAAATTAATGAAAATACTACTAGTGGGGGGCGGGTCAGCCGGCCACATCACGCCATCACTTTCCGTCGCTAAAGAGCTTAAAAAGATCGACTCTAGTGTAGAGCTTGAGTTTGTGATTGACCATGGTTCAAAATTTATAGATTTGCCCAAAAATGATCCAAACATATCCAAAACGCATCAGGTTTTTGCAGGCAAGCTTCGTCGATATCACGGCGAGTCATTTTTCCGGCAGATTCTTGATTTTAAAACAGTTTTCTTCAATATCAGAGACTTCTTTAAGCTTATGATTGGGACGATTCAAGCTTTGGTTTTCGTAAGGAAAACAAAACCTGACATTGTTTTTATTAAAGGCGGTTTTGTAGGTGTACCGGTGGGTTTGGCCTCGGCTTTTTGGCGCATTCCTTATGTGGTTCATGATTCGGATGCCGTACCGGGACTTGCCAATCGGATAATCGGCAAAAAAGCCAAAATGCATTTAGTCGGGATGCCTGCTGAGTACTACAATTATCCAAAATCTAAAACGTTATTCGTTGGAAATCCTGTAAGTTCAAACTTCAAACATATCACAAAGAAACTCCAGGATGAACTAAAAGCAATCTTTAATATAAAACCAGGTTCCAAAGTTCTAACGATCACTGGTGGCTCCCTGGGCGCTCAGAAGCTAAATGAAGGGCTTATGCCAATTGTGAATGCTCTCGTGGCTAAAAACGACAATTTATTCGTGCTTCACCAAACAGGCGGACAAATGAAAGGCCGAAAGCTCTATGAAAATAATGACCGAATTATCGAACTTGAGTTTGTAGATAACATGAGTGAGTTTGTAGGAGCAGCAGATGTCGTGATTGCCAGAGGTGGGGCAGGAACAATTGCGGAGCTCGCAGTTATGGCAAAGCCTACAATTTTAGTTCCAAATCCCAGACTTACTGGAGGTCACCAACTAGTTAATACCGAGCATCTGACTAAGCAGGGCGCTGTCATGAAAATTACAGAGGAAGAATTAGAAGATACACAAAAAGCTGCAAAAATCATCGAAGATCTATTGAATTCGCCAAAGAACCAGACAGAGTTATCCAAGGCCATCGAAAAGGTAGCAAAACCAGGGTCTGCCAAAGAGATCGCAAAGTACTTACTAGGTCAGAAAGCCTAGCTTGAAGAGTTTAAGAAACAAGCCGGATGTTCGAAGCAGTCGTTTTCATTATTATTCGAGCACAACCTCAAGGAAACGAGAGACAGTAGGGAAGTCGAAGCCGAAAACTCGACTTGGGGTGGGGCTGTTTATAATAATAATCTCTCTTCTGGCAATAGCAAATTTGTATAACAATACAGGGGATATCTCAGTGCTGGTAACAGGGGCGGAAATTAGTCAAGATCCTTCTGTCTATTCAGGTAAAGCTAGCGAAATTTTATCGCATTCTGTACTTAGTAAAACTAAACTAACTGTCGATAATGGAGCAGTGGAGCAGGGGATATTGGAAACATTTCCAGAGGTTGAAACCGTCAAGTTTACTTCTTCTGTTGTAGGCTCTTCTCCTAAATTAAAGTTAACGCTTAGCACCCCTGTTCTAGTTATGAATTCGGACAGTGGTCAGTACTTGGTGAACAGGGAAGGGAAAGTTGTTGCCGAGCCGTCTAAAAGCTTCGAAGAACTACCTCAGGTTTATGATCGTTCAGCAGTACTAATCAAAGTAGGTGAGAGTACTCTTCGGTCGGATCAAGTTAAGTTTATACTAGAGGTGAATGAGATGTTCGAAGCAAGTGGTAAATCCATCGAACTTTTTGAGCTTCCAAATAAATCCACCAACCAAGTCGACGCCAAACTAACAGGGGAGAAATACATAATAAAGTATAGTTTTTCTCTGGATTCTCAGCTTCAAACAGGGAAGTATTTTGCACTTTTGCCGACGATAGAGCAGGGAAGTAAGCCAAATGAGTATGTGGACCTGCGTGTCGGCGAGCGGGCTTATATTAAATAAAAAACAATATTGAGCTTGAAGAGCAGGGGAGTAGAGTAAAATTTTTAGTCCATCTGTGTGCATTAACTTCAATCGTACTTACTAGTTCGCGAATATTAACTAGCCCGAACATGCTTGGTCTCTTCCTCCCTCCAGCTTTTAGATTTTTCATGTTCGGTTTTTGTTCTTTTGATAAATTTTTGTTTAATTAACATTATATTTCCGCAAATATATGTGCTATTTTGAGTATCTAATACCCTATTTTTGATCCCACTTCACCCCAGAAAAGGAGGCTAAAAACACTATAGAAGGCAACCAAAAACGCAAAAAAGCAAGCCTGTGGAAAACTATATAATGTCGTGAAATCGTGAAAAAATCAAATAGCGCTTACTAATAAATTGCGACACTAGATCTGTTATAACAGTGGTCACATCGATGTTTAACAGTGGTGCAGCGGTTTGACGCATCTAGAGGGCTTGTAGTAACTTTTTATACATATAATGATTGATTGTACCTATTAGTAAAGTTATTGCTTTAATAACTTGTGTGTTTAATGCTAACACTGGAAATACTTGAATATACTTGATTACTCCCCTGTTACATAGGTATAACTTAACCTAAGCGGATCACAATATACAAGTCGCAAAATATACAATGTGCGACACGACATGTGTTCCTGCTTATGATTATCTATCCATCTTATATACAATTATTTCATCATTGTTTCTGTAATTCTTTTTTTGTTTTTTACGCCCCACTCCACATCTTAGTACTACTCTACTTATTGATGGCTGTGTGTTTTGTTTGAGTGTACTATCCCAGCCTTAAAGTGTTCGCAAAACGTTCGTCTTATTCTAATTCGGGAACCGACGCAAATACTGGCTCAATATCAACCATGTAAAATCTAGGAGTACCATTCGTTAAAGCACTTATACCATACACAAATTGATGTGGTAGGGCGTCTAACAGCATTGTCTCCCTCCCTGCGTTTCTATATGTTGCAATATGATCGGCAAGTTCCTCGCCTGCTTCGCTATTCGGTAGTTGAAGAGGTATTATCCGATCCACCTGTGCAACAAGTTCCGTACCCTCTTCCAAGATCCCCTTCCCCCAGTAAGTCTCATCTGTTTTTGTAATTCCCCAAGTATGCGGGACAACTTCGTATTTGTTTGGTACAGTCAAAGCTTCAAATTCTGTTTCTGCCATAGATAATACATCCTCAAGTGTTCCATGAAACAAATGTGGAGGGATAATTGTTGTTCTTCGAACTAATGTTGGTTTACTTGAGAGTGAAGGGTCGTCAAAATAATAACGAATGTCTCCGACAACTTCGCATGGATCGTACTCTCGAATTTCGATTGACATGATTTCTCTTTAGGCTTCAGCAAGATTGTAGGTAGCTTTTGCGACCCGTTTGAACTGTTGTTTACCCTGTAAATTTAACAAAATCGTTGTTTCTTTTACATACCGAGTCTTAAGAACGCGTTTTACGATTTCATCTCGATGTAAGGCTGTGCCTTCTTTTTTAAGGACTTCTGTAATAACATCGGCAACCGTACCTTTTGAGTAGCCCCATTCTTTTAGAGCGTAGATGCCTCGTCCAACAAGCACAAATCGTTTATCTTTAATAAGTTCGTTGTGAATCGCTTGAGTAGTAACGTTTTTTCGTTTGAAATCAGATGCTTTTATAGCTTTACTAATTTCAGAGAAATGCAAATGCTTTCCTTTTTCGAACAATATAACGTAAATTTTGTCGCGGATGTTCTTTGGGTTCACCATTGGCCATTTGATAAGCCCCCATCGGCCGTTTAGAGTCGCTAGTTGCTTACTTAAACTCGCCAGTGCTTCTACTTTACTGTTGTCAGTATTCCCTACTTGCTTGGCAACCTTATCGACTTTTACAGGTTCGCCGATTTTTTTGATGGCCGTTACAACTTTTTCAACTTCAGCTTTTAGAGCTTTTTCGTCATATTCTTGAGTAATTGCTGCTGACTGAAAGAAAAAGTCATTAGTATCAATTGTAGATAGTCGTGGGCACATCTTTGTAATAAAAGCTACGCGTGATTGATCAATCTTCGAGTTTTTCTCTGTTAGTTTTGCGCTAATTACGTCGACTCGGGCTGCAGAACCATTTTGCTTTAACAAGTCTACAAAAGTATTTTGAACTTCATCAAGATTTGGTAGTTTATTCTCTTTAGCAAGTGCAGTAAGTCGGATTATGGCAGCTTTTTCTAGTTGTCGGACTCGTTCTCTGGTAATTCCGAGAAGTTCGCCAATTTGCTCCAAAGTTTCTTTTCTATCAAATAAACCAAAACGCCTTGAAATAATTTCACGTTCTCGTTCTTTTTCAATAGTACCTAGAATGTCGTTTACAGTTTTTTCGACGTCTATTTGAGATTTTGTCTCTGTCATTTTGTCAAACCTTCCTTTGTCCACACGTCAACTTATACACCTTATTATAATATAGTGATGACGAATAGTCAACTATATTCATGTGAATTTAGTATAGCATAAAGTCGACGGGTATGCGCAAGAATTGCATTACAATACTACAACAAAATACTCTTCAACAGATTACAAACTGTGGACAACCTACTTACGTTTCTTCTTTGGGAAACGGCGTTTCTTGTCAGGAGCTTCGGCTAAGATTTTCTTTGCCTCTGCTTCTGTAATATTCTTTGGTTCTAGCTCTTTTGGAATCTTAGCATTCTTCTTGCCGTCTGTAATGTATGGCCCAAATGGTCCTTTAATAATCTTGATCTTACCAAAGTCAGCAATGTCCCGATCTTTGATCTGCTTCAGCTTCTCTTCATAAAGTTTTCTCGCCTCGGACTCTGTTACTTTGAATGGGCTAACTTCTTTTATCGATACAAACGTCTTGCCAATCTTTATATATGGACCAAACCGTCCGATATCAGCAGTAATCTCTTCGTCTTTCTCGGTTTTGCCAACAAGTCTTGGAAGCTCAAACATTTTCAAAGCTTGTTCTAGGGTGACAGTTTTTAGGTTGGCGTCTTTTGGCATCGGAGCAAAACGTGGTTTCTCTTCGGCCTCTGTTCCGTCCTTGTTCTTTGCCTCACCGATCTGAAGCATTGGCCCAAACCGCCCAAAACGCGCGATCACGTTCTTGCCACTCTTTGGATCTTTGCCAAGCACTCGTGCATTAGAAACTTCATCGCGTTCAATATTTTCAGCTTTTTCAATATATTTATGGAAGCCTTTGTAGAACTTCTCAAGCATATCTTGCCATTTGAGTTTACCATCAGCAATGTTGTCAAATTCAGCCTCAACATCAGAGGTAAAACCGTAATCCAAAATCGTGTCAAAATGCTTTACAAGGAAACCGGTCACTAGCTCGGCCAAAGGAGTTGGTAAAAGTTTGTTTTGATCAGCACCCTGCATAATCATTTCTTCTTTTTCTTCGATTTTAGAACCCTCTAGCACCAAACTCTTCACAGGTTGTTCTTTTCCTTCGACGTCACCCTTTTCTATGTAACCACGATCTTGAATAGTGCTAATAGTCGGAGCGTATGTAGATGGTCGGCCAATTCCTAGTTCTTCTAGCTTTTTGACTAGTGCAGCTTCTGAGTAGCGAGCCGATGACTTAGAGAAGTTCTCGGTAGCTGTAATGACTTCACGCTGAAGCTTCTCGCCTTCGATCATCTCAGGAAGAATAATGTCTTTTCGTGAAAGCTTATAAACTCTCATGAATCCATCAAAATTCAGCACTTCTCCTTTTGCAACGAACATTTCCTCGCGCTTAGAGATCAAAATCTTCGCCGTTGTTTTATCTACAATAGCTGGTGACATCTGAGAGGCCATAGCACGAGAGCGAATTAAACTATAAAGCTTCTTTTGCCGATCGTCTGCTCCAGCAGTTTCTGTTTCAAAGCTTGTTGGTCTAATAGCTTCGTGAGCTTCCTGTGCGCCGGCTGATTTCGTCTTATAGAAGCGTTGGTTGTAATAATTCTCACCAAACTTACTTACAACATACTTTTTGATGGCACTGTGAGCGGTTTGAGACAGGTTCATTGAGTCTGTACGCATATATGTGATATTTCCTGCTTCGTACAGTCTCTGCGCCAGCTGCATGGTTTGTTTGACACTAAAGCCTAGCTTCTGCGAGGCGGCCTGCTGCAAAGTAGACGTAGTAAACGGTGGGCTCGGGTTACGTTTGCCAGGCGATTGCTCTATGGATTTAACTTCAAACTCTGAGTCAATGCAGTCTATTAGGAATTGTTTTGCCTCATCATTATTTTTTAACTTCTTCGACAGCTCTGCGGGTATATCACCGTTCTGGCCCTTAAACTCAGCAATAACTTTATAAGTAGTCTCGATTTCATGTTTTTCGATCTCTTGCTCTCGCTCAACGATCAATCTAACCGCAACAGATTGCACACGTCCGGCGCTTAAGCCTGTTTGAACTTTCTTCCACAACACTGGTGATAACTCGTATCCAACGATTCTGTCCAAGATTCGTCGAGCCTGTTGAGCATCTACCAAATTCTTATCAACTGTCCGTGGATTCGCAACGGCTTTTTCAATTGCAGGCTTAGTAATCTCATGAAATACTATTCGCTTAGTTTTGCTTGCATCAAGCCCCAAAGCCTCTGTCAAATGCCAAGCAATGGCCTCACCCTCGCGGTCTTCATCGGATGCTAGCCAAACTGTTTCGGCTTCTTTGGCAGCTTTCTTAAGTTCCCTAACTGTCTTGGTTTTATCTGGTGAAACCGCGTATGTTGGCTCAAACTTATTCTCAATATCAACGTTCATCCCCTTGGCAGGAATGTCTCGAATATGCCCGTAAGAACTCAATACTTGGTAGTCTGGCCCCAAGAACTTCTCGATAGTCTTCCCTTTTGCGGGAGACTCAACGATAACTAGGTTTTTATGTTTACTCATTACGCTATAGTTTATCCATTTATCTGATTTTTGCAACGATGACTGATAATAATCTATTTTTGTACATCTTGCAAGCTTGTTTCGTTTACTAAGTAAGAATCCAAGTATTGTCGCCTTTTGGTTTTACGTATCCTTCGATCTCAAGGATAGAGACTTGTTGGTTAAACTCTTGAGCACTCATTCTTAACTCCTTTTGGATCTCGGAACTTTCAACCGCACCATCCTTGATTAACTGAAGAATTGGATTGCTTGATTGAGGATTTGTAAGTTGAAGTTGCTCGAGCCCAAAGTCTAAAATAATATCATTAGCGGATCTAACAAGCGTTGCCCCTTCCCTGATAAGTTGATTATTTCCGGCGAAAGCAGAAGATGTGATCTCACCAGGGACAACAAAAAGTTTCCTCCCCTGTTGTTTCGCTAAGTTTGCTGTAATTAATGTTCCGCTATTTTCTGCTGCCTGAATGATCAAAACTCCATCGGAAAGTCCACTGACTATACGATTCCTCTGTGCAAAGAAGAACTTCTGCGGCACCATTCCCGACGGATATTCGCTAAGTAAAAGCCCCTTCTCGGCAATTTGTTCGCTTAAGCGATAATTTGAAGCTGGATAAATCTTGTCAACTGGTGATGGCAAAACTGCAATTGTCTTGCCGCCGCAGTCTAAAGCAGTCCTATGAGCCAAAGCATCTACACCAAATGCCAACCCAGAAATGATTACAAAGCCTGCCCTGCATAGTCCACTGACCAGATCTGCTGTTACCTGTTTCCCGTAGGCAGATATCTTGCGCGCACCAACGACTGCAATGGCCGGTTTTTTAGACAATAAACCAACGTCTCCTCTGGCAAAAAGCTGCGACGGCGGATCCTTGATCTGCTTGAGTTTAACAGGGGTGTTTCCAGGGGTAAGCGTAAGTATATTAGTTATCATATTTGTAATTATATCAAACCCAGGAACTAGCATTGACACAACCCCATGAATTTGCTAAAATAGCAAGCTGTAAGTCAGTATATCTGATTTTACGCACCTTATACCCCCATTACTAACATCTGCCTCACTTTTGTGAAGCAGAATCGTTAGATTGTTTTAGAGCGCGGCATCTAGGTTGTTACCCTCCACTTACTTTGCATTTGCCCGTCAAACGGTAAACGCTCTAAAACAAACTAACCCCTTTAACAGTAATCCGATCAGTTTTTTTAAACTGTGAGAGACTACCCCAATTTCAAAGCGAGCCCAACAGGTTTCCGTTTACGGAAGACACGGGCACTTATGAAGAGCCTGCATGTTTCGCTGGGGTGGGTTGAAGGGTACGGAGATGACTTCGGTCGTCTCCTGAAATAGGCTTCTAGTGGTGCCCACCCCCTCTAGAAGCCTTTTTTAGTAAATGTTATTATGACTAATCAAATGAATCAAATTCCGGAATTTAGAGAACCAACATTGGAAGCATTTGAAGCATGTATTGAAATTGGCGCAGTTAAATTTCCACAGGTTTTACCTGCTCATTCCGAAGTTCTTCTAAGAGAACTAAAGTTTTCAACATGTGTAGAAACTGTAAATCGATTGTATCCATTTTTTGCACAGGTTGCTGAAATGCTTAAAGATAGCGAAATGATTGCAAATGTAGACTTTTATGAAACATATGGACCGGAATATGCCAGTGCGCATCAAGATAGTGTAACAAGAATGGGCTTAACAATACTAGCTCCGTTTGAGGCCAAGCCAATCACCTTCGTTGTAGGAGATGAAAGCTTTGAAGTATCGGAGGAAGAGGCAAAAGCAGATCCGACGCTTCATACTACCTCCTATGGAGTGGGAGATGTCATTATGCTTAGACAAGAAGTTATTTATCTTAATCTTCAAAGAGTTAAGAAACAACAAGCCTTCCACGCAGCTTATTCTTATATTGGTCGCAAATTTTTTGCCGTAGATTACGTCTCCCCTTTTGTGCTAGTTGGTCAGCCTATTCCAGATCTAGGTTGAGGGTATGATTTGGCAGTTGGCCAGTAACTACATATTCAGAGATGATTGATCCTGCTTCGGAAATAATGGACGGTATTTGTTTTTGCTCTTCGTTGCTAAACTTGGCAAGTACGAAGTCACTTTTTTCCATGACTTTTACTTTGTCGTTTGAAATACCAATTCTAACACGACCAAAATCTTGACCACAAAGGTTAATAACAGATTGGACGCCTTTATTTCCGCCAGAGCTTCCACCACTACGCGTACGAATTTGTGAAAAGTTCAAATCCAGCTCGTCTTGGATGATCAGTGTTTCAGTACATGGGATTTTATAGAAGTTCTGAACAGCGTGTACCGCTTGGCCAGATTCGTTCATATAAGTGGTTGGCTTGATCAAAATAACCGTCGCTTCGTTAATACGATTTTTAGTTATGTGTGCTTTCAAATCTTTTTTGAGTGTCCAACCCGGAAAATCGTTTAGCTCAGCAAACTTATCAACTACATCAAAACCGATGTTATGGCGAGTGTGATCGTATGGTTTCCCAAAGTTCCCAAGCCCAACAATCAAGTAGGTTTTATGTGTGCCCATTTCATAAAGTGGCATTCTGTCTGTCGAGAATTCCTTTTTTGTAAATAACGCCATATTGGCACTAGTATATCAGGCTTTACTGATTGAAGAACCAAAAGTGTACCGGTGTACCTTCAAAGCCGTATTCCATCCGGAAGCGTTTTTCTAGGTAGCGTTTGTAACTCCAGTGAGTCATACGCGCGTTGTGACCATAAACTTTAATATTCGTAGGATTATCGTCTTCTTGAACAACGTAGCTTAGCTTAGGTTCAGTCTTTTTCAGCCCAGCTGGTGGATGTTCGGCAGTAGCTCTTCGAATCCACCTATTCAGATCACTAGTTTTAATAATTTTTGCGCGGTTTTTATGAATCTGCAGTACCAAGTCATAAATCTTAGTAACATTTTGCCCTGTTACAGCGCTCGTAAAAATCAGAGGTGCCCAAGGAACAAAATCAAATTCGTGTTGGATCTTAGGTGCAATGTCATCACGAGTGAAAGCATCTTTTTCGACGTCGTCCCATTTGCTAACAACCAGTATTAAACCCTTGCCAGCTTCCTTGACCATGCCTGCAATCTTTAAATCCAAAGAAGTCGCATATTCGTTCGCATCAATTAGCATCAAACATACATCAGATTGTTCTATGGCGGCGATTGCACGGATCACGCTAAAACTTTCTACGCCCTTTTCGATCTTGCCTGGACGTCGGATTCCGGCAGTGTCCATGAGTTCAATGTCTTTGCTTTCGTACCTTATAGCAACACGGTTTACGTCTCTGGTCGTTCCTGCCCTGTCGGCAACGATTGCTTGCTGTTTTTTAGCTAGGGCGTTAAACAGTGATGATTTCCCAACATTTGGTCGCCCAACAATTGCTAGGTTGATGGTATCTGGATTGAATCGATTCTTTTTCTTTGGGATGTCTTCAACGAGTTGATCTAACAAATCTACAAAACCACTGTTTTGCGTTGACGATGTCAAAAATATTGGCTTAATCCCTAGTCTTTCAAAATCAGAATTAATGGCTTTAGGAGCTTTGTCGGCCTTGTTTACAACCAAGTAAACAGGTTTTTTAGTTCGCAGTGCCATTTTGGCCAGGCGACGATCTTCGTCTGTTAGCCCAATGTTTGCCTCAATCACAACCCAAATAATATCAGCGGAATCACTTGCTTGTTGAATCTGTTCTTGAATCGTAAATTCAAAGTCGTCCTCGGCTTCTTTCACACCAGCTGTATCAATCAGCCAAAACGCATGTTGCTTGTGCTGTGCGCGACCATAGATTGAATCTCTGGTTGTTCCAGGTTCATCGGCCACAATGGCTTCTCGTCTTTTTAGTATGGAATTAAAAATCGAGGACTTACCTACGTTAGTCCGACCAACAATGGCTACAATCGGGATTCCTTTGCTATTCATTACCATCATTATAACAGAGGTAAAGCATATTGACAATAGCGTTTCTCGGTAGTATAACTAGTCGATTTTTATCCAGTTTCCAGGTTTTAATTTATCTAGTTTGTAATCTCCGAACTCAGTTCGGTTTAGTTTTGTAACGCCGTAGCCGAGTTTTTCGAATGTTCGGCGAATTTGGCGGTTGCGACCTTCAGAGATTGTAACCGTCCATTCATTGTCTTTTCCTGAAAGTTTGAGCTTACTTGGGCGTGCGTCGCCAATATCTACCCCTGATCTGGCAATGGTTTGTTGATGTTCATCTGACAACGATTTGTTCAACTCTATTTCATAAACTTTCCGTTTTTGCCCAGACGGATGCAACAGTTGGTTGGCCATATCTCCATTGTCCGTTAGCAGAATCAGACCCGAGCTATCTTTATCTAACCGACCAATTGATTTTAGTTTATGTAACTCCTCAGGCAATAGGTCATAAATTGTCTTCGACCCCTGCCCTTCTCTGGAACAGACATAACCAGTGGGTTTGTTCAACATGATAGTTGTGCTCGTTGTCGGAGCTTTTACTTCGGTACCATTTACAACTACGTCGTCAGCATCAGAAACTTGGATGCCCAGACTAGCTCTTTTCCCATTAACGTTAACTGCACCGTTTTCTATCAGTGTATCTACTTTTCTTCGTGAAATCCCTGTAGCTTTCGCTATGTACTTATTTAGTCTCATTTATTGGACAAGTGGAGGAGTTTGAGGCGGCTGGGTTGGAGCCACGGGTGGTGTTTTTAATCCGTTTTGACTTGGATTTTGCACTGGTGGCTGAGTTCCATCAGGTGTGATTACACTATCAACAGACGGTGGAGACACAGCTGGTTCGTTGTTGTTAGTAAGCATTTCAGTTATTTTTGGACCTTGACTGAGCATATCAGCCGTTGGTTCAAGTCTTTTCTCGTGCTTCATTATTGTAGGTGTTGCATGATTGGGTGATTCTGATTGAGGTTCGTCTGCGGGTTGCGATGCACTTCCACCTTGGGCCATTGTTGGCGCACTAGTCATCATACCGCCTGATGAGCCTGAATCTGATGCAGCATCAGGGGCTGATTCGGGTTGTGTTCCCAAAACATCAATTTTCGTAGGTGGAGTTTGGGGAGTTTGGGCAGGTGGAACTTCTTGTGGAGTGACCTGAGAAGTTTGCTCTTTAATAGGCATAGGCTCAGAGCTTTGAGTGGGAGCTGGCGGTGCAACAGGTGCAGCTGTCGTTGAACCCCCTATCATCTGCGCAACGGCTTGGTTGGTTGCTGCTGTTTCTTGACCAAGCATGTCATCGATTATTTTCATCACATCCTGAAGCGTTACCTGCGACTTAACCAAATACTTGTCAGCACCTAATTTTTCGGCTCGAGCTTTATCTTCGGCTTGAGATAGTGCCGTCATCATGACAATTTTTGCATCTTTGGTTTCAGGTGTAGTCCTAAGGATATCGAGCATATCAAATCCAGAAACTTTGGGCATCATAATGTCTGCAAGAATTAGATCTGGTTTTTCTTTTACTGCAAGTGCTAACGCTTCTTCACCATCGCCAGCAGTGACCAAAACGTGTCCTTCTGCTTTGAGTGAGTCTTCGTATATTTGTCTGAGGTTATCGTCATCTTCGACGAGCATTATCTTTGCCATGGCAGTTCCTTAATTAATGTCCTTATGTTTATTGTAGTATAGAATGTGAGATCTTTCCACCCCTATATTCTTACCGGTTTAACTGGAGCTTGACCAGGGTTTGTTTCTGCTTGTCTTTTCATCTGTTCTGCTTGTGCACTATCGAGTCTAGGGAGATTTACGTAAAAGATCGAACCTTTTCCAAGTTCGCTTTCAGCCCATATTTTTCCTTCGTAAAGCTCAATGATTTTTTTACTAATAAACAGTCCTAGCCCCGTTCCGCCAATGGTGCGGGTTGCAGAGTTGTCGACTCGGTAGAATTTTTGGAACAAATGTCCTAGGTCTTCGGGCGGAATCCCCGCACCAGTGTCTTGAATGTAGAATTGGATAACATGTTCGTCGCCTGTCAGTCCAATAGAAATCTTGCCCTCTTCGGTGTATTTAACAGCATTGTCGAAGATATTCGTAATCACCTCTCTCAAGCGATCCGCATCCCCGTAAGCGTAATAGAGTGGCCGTACCTCTTTATTATGCGACGATGCATCGACTAAGTTGCTTGCGCCGACTATAAACTCTACCTGAAGTCCTTTTTTCTGTGCACCAAACTTAAGGTCCTCAGTGATTTCTTCCATAAGTTCGCCCAATTCTACCACTACTGGATGACTCGAAAGCCTACCGTCTTCCGCTTTTGCGCTAGTTAGTAAGTCTTGGAACAGTTGACCAAGGTGTTGGGTGCTAGCATGTGCTTTTTCTAGGTAACTTTTAGCTTTCTCGTCAATTTGGCTAATGTTTGGATTCATGGCTAGTGCCAAGTAACCTTCGATAGCAGCAACTGGTGTACGCATCTCGTGTGAAGCCGTAGAGATGAAGTCGGCTCGTTGATTTTCCTGACTTCTTTCTTTGCTAACGTCTCTAAATACAGCAACAGCTCCACTAATTTCTTGGTTGTCATTATAAAGTGGAGAAACGCTAATATGCAGCGCAGCGGTTTTCCCGGATTTAGTCAAAAGTACTGCTTTGTTGTCGCGAATTGCTGATTGTTTAGAAAAGATTTTATACATTGGGTGCTCACTGGTTGAATACTTATTTCCTTTCGGATCAACAAGCTTGAGCACAGAAGAAATCTCCAGTCCAATTGCCTCGTCAGCATCCCAGCCTGTAATCTGCTCAGCACCTGGATTATAGGTGGTTATGACCTTATCAGGACCAATCATAATAACTCCGTCTTCAATTGCATCCAAAATAATTGCCGATTGAGTCGCATCATTTTGGGTAATCTTGTGTTTTTTCTTCTCTTTCTTTGGTTCTGGTTCGTCTGTTTTCGGTTTTCTACCGATGTTAATAAAAGTAACTACAAGCAGGAGGATTAACAATCCACCAACAATGATCCCCCCAATAGCCAAAATTCGCTCCATAAGCTTAAACACAATTATACGCAAAAACCTCTGGAACTTAAAGTGTGTTAAACTGATGCCATGAATAAACCAACCACAACACCCAAGCAACAACCAAAAAGCGAAGAATCTGACAAACTTAAGACAGCCAAAACTCTTGCAATACTAAGCTTCCCTGCAATTTTACTTTCGCCAATAAATTATGTTTTGGCAATAATTGCTATTGTTCAAGCAAATGGAGTATCTGGACACGATGCTGAAAAGAAATCTGTCAAAAAAATTGCAATAGCTTCCATTATTACAGCGGTCGTCTTATTTATACTGTTTTTCATTGCATTTATAGCGATTTTTATTTTTGCAGCCAAAGAAGTTAATGATCTAGAAACCAACCTAAACGACGGCGACTATTCAGTTCTTGATGACTCTCCTTCAAGTAACGACTTTGTGAGTAATCTAGCTGCGGATCAGGTTCGTGAGAACTACATTGCGGGTTGTGCCGTTGCTCCTGGTTATCAAAGCTACTGTGAATGCACTGCGGATGAACTAGGATCAGATGGTATAACTAGATTAGAAGCTGAACTTGCACGAACAGGTGAGCTCCCTGAAGAAGTAAACAATGCAATTCAAAAATGTCTTGGTAAAATAGAAAACTAGTCTTTTTTGTCCGTAATATCTTGATCTGTAAATGCCAGCACACTACCGGAAAATGCTAGAGCTGCACCTCCGACTAGTTTCATTTCGTCAACGGTTGAACGTAGATTCGGGTCTACATCCATTACATCAGAAAAAAAGTACAGTCCACCAATCAATGCAACTGCACCTAAAAGTCTTCTGCCGATTTTCGCAAAATCGATTCTAGGATGATGACTGATTTCTGGAGTTGTAAGCTGTGGGTTTGGCATGTAGGCTATTATACAATAACTTTTCCCCAGTGACAAAGGGTAAAAATAATGGTATAATCTACCCCTATGTCCAAGCAAATTCGAAACGTAGCAATTATTGCCCATGTTGACCATGGCAAAACCACTTTGGTTGACGCCCTACTCAAGCAGAGTAATATTTTTCGTGACAATCAATCAGAGATGGCTGCCGAACTTATTATGGATAGCTCTGATCAAGAAAAAGAACGTGGCATCACGATTACTTCAAAGATTACAGCAATTGAATACGGTGAAACACACATTAACATTATTGATACACCAGGCCACGCCGACTTTGGTGGAGAGGTAGAACGAATCATGCACATGGCCGACGGCTGCCTTTTGGTTGTTGACGCCCAAGAAGGTCCAATGCCCCAAACAAAGTTTGTTCTTAAAAAAGCTTTTGCTGCCGGTCTTCAGCCAATCGTCGTTATTAACAAGATCGACAAGCCAGGTTCACGAATTGCAGAAGTTGAAGACGAAGTTGCAGACTTGTTCTTGGAGCTAGCAACCCACGACTCTCAGCTTCACTACCCTACTTATTATGCTGTTGGACGTGAAGGAAAAGCTTGGGAAAAAATTCCTGACTCTTTTGAAGCCGAGGGCGACATCGAGCCTGTCTTTAAGGCAATTATCGAACACATACCTGCACCAAAAACCAATGAAGGCACGGGTCTTCAGCTTTTGGTTACATCGCTTGAATGGGACAATTACGAAGGAAAATATGCAATTGGACGCGTCGAACGTGGCTCTGTAAAACCAGGACAAGCTGTGGTGTTAGCTGTTCCAGATGTAGATCCAATACCTGCCAAAGTTGAAAAAGTTTATGGTTATAGAGGTCTTGCAAAGTATCCAATTGAATTAGCAGAACCAGGCGATATTATCGCGCTTAGTGGTCTAAAAGATGCAAACATTGGTGAAACAGTTACTGACGTTGAAAATCCAGATCCACTGCCAATTATCGAGCTTGAGCCATCTACACTCTCTATGTACATGGGTCCAAACACTTCCCCGTTCAAAGGACGCGAAAGCAAGTTTAGTTCGTCTAGACAAATAGGCGAAAGATTGAACAAAGAAAAAGAAACCAACATTGGCCTAAAGGTAAACGACGAAGGTATTGGCTTCGTTCTGCAAGGTCGCGGCGAACTTCACTTGTCAGTTTTGATTGAGACCATGCGTCGTGAAGGATATGAATTTGAAGTTGGCCGACCAAAAGTTGTCTACCAAGAAAAAGACGGCCAAATACTAGAGCCTTATGAAGAAGTTACAGTCGAAGTTCCAGCCGAGTACGTTGGTACAGTTCAGAGTGAAATCGGGAAGCGCCGTGGAATTCAAGAAGACCAGAACGTTCTTGCTGACGGTTCTACAAAGTTAATTTATCGCATGGCGACTCGGGCATTACTGGGACTACGAAGCATCTTGGTAACAGAGACCAAAGGAACAGCCGTCATACATTCACTAATGAGTGGATACGAACCAAAAGGTCCAGACCTTGAGCAGCATCGGAACGGTGCGTTGATCGCATTTGACACCGGTAAGGCCACAGCGTATTCCCTGCAATCTGCTGAAGCTCGCGGTGAGCTGTTTATTAGCCCGGGCGACGAAGTTTACACTGGCCAAATTATAGGACTTAACCGCCGAGGCGATGACCTAGAGATAAACATTGTTAAAGAAAAGCACCTGACAAACATGCGTGCTTCTGGATCAGATGGAACCATCCAGCTCTCCCCTGCCACCAAGTTCTCACTAGAGCAAAACATCGACTTCCTCGAAGACGACGAATTGTTAGAGGTTACACCAGACTCAATGCGCCTTCGTAAGCGCGAACTAGATCAACGCAAGCGCAAACGCAACAACTAGAACGAAGGGTTGACAAATAGCCCTAAAAGGTGTAAAATACTTCACATTATGAAAGCTGGATCATCTCAACTTCCAATAACCTGGGCACCCGGTGAAAGTGGCCCAAATTCTACTGGCGAATATCGGATAGCTATTGCAGAAGAGCCTCTTAAGGCGCAAGACTGTATGTTATCGATGGAACGACAGGGTGTGTTTGCCGTCTTCGATGGCATGGGAGGTGTTGGAGGAGCAAATTCTGGTCAAGTAGCCAGTAATTTAGCTGCGAAGGTTTGCAGAGATGCATATTCAGATTTTGAAGGACTTGGCCGGAATTTAACTGAAGAAATTGATAGAATGCGAGATTGGTTAAATTTAGCAGACAGCACTATCGCAACTCAACCTGAAAGCATGGGCACAACTGGAACCGCTATTCGTTTGGTGGAAGATTCTGGAAAATTGTTCGCCGTTTGGGGTAATGTTGGTGATTCAAGATTTTACGTTTATAGAGATGGAAAAATAACACTGATCTCAGAAGACGAAGGTGAAGGCCATATCTTGACCAATTGTCTTGGAAATAATAAAGGCGTTAAACAGCTTGGTGCAGTAGAGTTACAACCAGGAGACCGACTAATGCTATGCTCCGACGGGATTACTGGAGATTACGATGATGATGTATTAAGTGAAAGTGAACTTGCAAGTGCACTCAGCTTACCTAATACTCAAGCTGCTGCCGAAACACTGCTTAGAATCAGTCGAAAATATGATGATAAAACCGTCGCCGTAATAGATATCGATGAGTTTGGATCGGAAATTCAATCATCTTCTATTAGAAAACTAAGATTAGGAGAATCTGAACAGTTTGTATTTAATACAGATAAGCCACTCGAAGATCGAGGAAGCTATAACGTTGTTGCACAGATAGATGCAGCCGATAAAGAGCTTCTGCTTCTAGATTTAAGATCAGCGCCAACAGTTGACGGTCAAAGAATTCCATTCGGCCAGTCTTCAGGCTATTGGGATGCGGATTTTCTTCTTGTTGATGAAAGTTTCTTTGGAAAATGGGGTTTACCTTCAAGGGACCAAGCTGGTTATAAGGGTGTTAGACCCGGAGATAAAATAGTTTTTGGAAGATACCACGACCATAATGGTAGGTTCGAATTTTCAGATTTTGTTTCAGGTACGCACTTTGGCCTTGTGTATAATGGCGACTGCGTTCTAATCGAGAACCTAAGACCAAAAAATAATACAGAAGTCACAGTAAAACAGTAAAAAATATTCTCGCCTACGAGAAACTTAGAGTTTTAGGGTTTTGCTTTCGATCTTGTCGGTGAAATAACTATCATGACTGATGTAAATAATGGCGCCGTGGTATTGGCCTAGGGCTGTTTCCAGCTCTTCGATACTAGGCAGATCCAAGTGGTTGGTTGGTTCGTCGAGAATCAGTAAGTTTGGGTTGCCGGCTAACATGCTCATTAGCTGGAAGCGGGCTTTTTGGCCTCCGCTTAGTATGCTGATTGGTTTTTCGCCGTCGATCCCAGGGTTAAATAAATAATCGCTTAGCAATGATTTGATCTGTTGGTCGGTTATTTCTAGACCTTTTTTCCGATACGCAAGCTCAATCGCGGCTGCAAGTTTTAGCGGCATGAACTGCGAGTCGAGCTCCTGCTCGTAAACGCCAATTCGTGTGTTGTCATCGTGAGTAATTTCACCTGCAAAAGTTTGGCTGTGAGGAGTCTGCTCGTTGACGTAGTCGAAGATGGCTTGAACCAGAGTTGACTTACCTACTCCGTTACGGCCATGAATTCGCAGTCGGTCGCCTTCACGAAGCTGAAAACTAACATCTTTAAACAACGGCAGATCGCCGTAGCCCAAGCTTAATTTATTTACCCCAACTAATAAACTGCTCGATTTTGTAATGCTAGACTTTGTTCGGATGTTAATATTCTTGGTTTTGTGTTCATCGTAAGAATCAGCCATTTTTGTTTTCAGTCCTTGAGCCGAATCTTGATCGATCCAAAACGTTGGTTTGTCGCGTTCCTGAAGATCTTTAAGCTCTGCCCTGGCCTTTTGTTCTTGGCTTTTAAACCTAGATATTGTGCCTGGGTTTCGTGCCTTTTCTTTAAGTCGCCGGAACCTTATTACGTTGCTCTCCAGGTTTGTTATTCGGCTTTGAGTAATCTCGTATTCGTTCACCTCTGACGTCATTCTAGAGGTGTTGTTCTTTAGATACGCCTCGTAGTTACCTTTACTTATATCGGCTTTGCCGTCTCTAATCTCTACAATTCTGTCGACAGCTTTTAGCACGTCACGATCGTGCGAAATTACTACTACTGCTTCTTTGGTTGATTTTAACCAACTAATAAATGATTCCTTGGCGATGTAATCCATGTGGTTAGTCGGCTCATCGATTAAAGCAAGATCGGCGCGTGCTCTTTGGACTTTAACCAGCTCTACCAAACGTTTTTGGCCACCACTAAGTTGCTTCAGTGTTCCAAGGGCTTTGGCCTCAGGGATTTGATAGCTCTCTAGTGCTTGAATGACCTCGCTCTCGACTTCGTAATAGCTCAAGGTGCCAAAGCGCTCAAGAGCGTCGGTGTAGCGCTGAATCATCCGTTCGTTGTCGCCCATGATGTCTGGCAAACGGTCGATGTCATGTTTGAGCTTGGCGAACTCGGGTAAGCTATCCAGGATGTATTCTAAGACGGTCTCATCCTCGACATCTTGATGTTCCTGCCTTGCAGAAACCACCACTAAGCCTTTTTTCATATCAATCGTGCCGTCGTAGTCGGTGTCTTCGCCCGTTATCATATTAAATAAAGTAGTTTTTCCGGTCCCATTGCGGCCCAGTAGTCCAATCTTCTCGCCGGTTTGAATTCGAAAATCCAAATCTTTGTACAAGGTTAAGTCGCCGAACGCTTTTTCGTGAATCTGGATATGTGTTGACATAAGGGTCTATTATGACAGATAACGCCCAGATGTCATAAGTTTGTTATTAAATCAAAAATACTATTAAAAGAATTGTCGCTCCTACTAAGATCAAATCTAGCACATGCGGTAGTCGTGCACGGAAAAGTAAATCATCGAACGCCGATACCGCCCTTAGCGACATTGGTTTGTATCCATTAATCACTTTTACGCTTGGGTCAATGATCTTGGCTGCGCGCCTACCGCTCTCTACTGCCCCTTCTATACTCCAAATGTCAGCATCTGTTTTAGTATGAGCTCCTGCTAAAAGAAGGTTTTTAATGGGCGTGGACTGCGAAGGTATAAAAGGTTGTGTGTTGTAAGACGTAACCCACTTGGGTTGCTTTGGTTCTATGCCTTCAGGTGAGAATTTCCACTCATGCCAGACCTGGATTCGCTCAATTTTGAAGTCTTTAAGTTCTCGCCCCCCATTAGCTTGCTTTATTAAGTAGTTGAGCCCATCACAGTCAAAAATCTGTGCTTTAATTTCTTTGATAAATTGGGCTTTGGTGCATTTTTCTACAGGCAGGCCGTAGATTCTGCCTGGGACGGTTCCTGCGCAAATAGTCCCTGTCCACAGAGATTTTACGTTTTTACCCAAATGATAGTCTTCTCCCCAAACCTGTTCTTGAGCAAATAGCGTTATGTCAAATTCTGTGTCCGATAAGACATATGCACTTCTTGGCCTCGTCAAGGAAACTTCTTCTGAGAACGCTATCTGGAATGACACCTGCGTATGAGGCCCATCAGCAATTAGAGGCCTAAAGAGTTTTAACTGATCTAATTTTTCAAGCTGACTGTTCTTGGATATAATCTTAGCTGCAGCAAAAGGGTTAACCGCAAGGACATACTTGTCTGCTGTCACTGTTTTGCCCGATGAAAGCACTGCACCACTAATAGTCTTTCCATCATACAAGAGCTCTTTTAGCGGTGTTTCCCAGTGGAAGGTTACGCCACTGTCTTGCAAGTGTGTAACCCACTTTTTGAACCAGAAATCACTACTAGGTCCGCGCATCAGTAGCCACCGCGAGCCTTGAGCCCATGATTCGCCCTCTTCATCAGCTTGGTGGTAATGTTTTTTTCCTATGAATATATTCTTTTGGAAGAATAACCCAACATGGTGCAAGGAAACACGGGCCCACTCAGAACCAATCCATGGTCCAAACACAGATCGCCATGTTTTCCATGCACGAGTTGATAAAATCGGCTTCCATGCTTCAGAGGCATTTCTGAGTGCATAATCTTCGTTGCTCCTGCGATTTGCCGTCCAGGTCTTGAGCATAAGCCAACCCCACCTAACTCGTTCAAGGCTATGCATTTCGAAACGGCTACTAAACACATATTTTTCGTTGAATGCCTTCGGCACTACGTCTGGCACAACTCCGTACGATATAGGCCTGGATAGAGATCGATCGTAAACAGAAGAGTCACCATCGAAAGGAATTTGCTTCATTATGTCATATGCATTGTGGTACCAAGGTCCAAAGCCGTGCCAAGAATACTCTGATGGGGTGTTCTTGTCTTCTGAACGAACGGCGCTTCTAAAGAAACCACCGGCATCAGGATTACTTTCGTACACATCTACTTCATAGCCTTTCCTTGAAAGCTCATGAGCAACGGTTAAACCGGCAATGCCGGCACCAAAAATCGCAATCTTTTTCATTATTTCATCATAACACCAGTAACTTTCTATAGTGTCTCAGATGTTTTGTTCACGCAAAATAAAAAGTTCGCAAGTGGCGTCGATAATTCACGGCTGACTTATCTTGGTATTAGTTTCATAGCAACGGCAACACCGTTTCTTCCGTTAGTGACACCGAATCTTGTAGCGCGATAATGTGAATAATAGTGAGTATTGGTGGCTGTATTTATTGAGCTGACTGTGATGTTACTATTGCTAAATCCATATTTTTTTAGTTCGAGGACGGCAAACTTGTCTAAGCTTAGTAGTATTGATGTGGAGGATTTGGTGATTAAATTTTTCCAGGAGCTATGCTTGAGGTTTTTGATTATATCTTTGGGTAATTCATAAGACTTTTGCTTTATCGAAGGACCCAAATAGGCGTACGACGTTTTTGGATTCATACCAAGTTTTTTCATTTTTCGGATAGTTTTTTTTATGATGTCGCCTTCAAGCCCTGCCCTGCTACAGTGGATTAAAGCAAAAAGGTTTGGCGAGTTGGTATAGATAAAAAGGGGTATACAATCCGCAGGGCGAAAGATGATTGAATGCCCAGGGGTTGCTGAAATAATCGAATCACAGGTTTTTTCTATATTGTGTTGATCGATGACGGCCACTTTACTGCTACATTGTGTTTTCATGATAGTGTATCGACTATTATTAAATGATTTTTTTAATTTTTGCATGTTTATTTTTGCAACTTTTTCTTCTGTATATTTTTTATTAAAACCACCACATTCATTTCCTTCCATACTAAAAAGAAATTGCGTATGGTCTAGAAGAAAGACTTTCTGCATACAATAGATCTTAACAGATGTGAATATATTATCCTACTAACTCAAAAAACATGACTCATGGTTGTAACAAATCAATAATAGATTAAACTTATAGTAATGGAAACAGATTCAACCTCAGAAGTTGAGCCACAAACACCATCACCTGAACGTGATTTTTTACCTAGTGCAGGCAGACTTGCGGAGGTTATTGGTTACACGGCAGCACGAGAACTCTTTGATGAAAAAGAAAGAATGGAACGAGCTTTGCGTATCCGTGCCGAAGAAAAATGGAATCCTACACCTGCAGCTCAAGCAGCAGCAAGAAGACAACACGAACGACGTTACCTGCCAGGTCGTTAGTAAAAGATAATAAGATGAAAAAAGCACCTAGGGCTTGGTGCTAATTCTAATCTGAAATTCTCTTTTGGTGACCTCTAGGAGAATCGAACTCCTATTTCCAGGATGAGAACCTGATGTCCTAACCGTTAGACGAAGAGGCCTTGTCGTAGGTTTACAGAGACATATTTTAACAGAAAACAGAGGTATTTGCTAGATTTCGAATATGGTAAACTGTACCTAAGTAAATTTATAGGAGGGTTCATGATCAAGAAATTAAATCAAAACGGTGTCTCTGCACTGATAATTGTCATTATCGTTGCAGTATTCACAGTAATAAGTGGCGTAGGATATATGCTTTACAGCCGAAATGCCGACGAAACATTAACAATAAAAGATATCACAGATGAATCTTTGGTAAAGTTCTCTCCCCCTTATCGCTTAGAGTTAACAATTACAAATAAAGACGGCAAAGTTAGCAACATCACTGTACAAGCGCAAGATGAAACCACACAACGAGCCGTTATCACCAGCCCAGAAGGTTCAATCGAGACCATAACAACTGCGGACGCAATATATTCGAAGTTTGGTGAGAAATTCACAAAAATTGCCAGAACCGACGCTGACTCAGGAAACCCAGCTGACGACTTCGTCCTAGATCAGAACGACATTGACAGAGTTACAAATAACGGCGAAGTTATTGGAACAGCTGATTGCCGTGGAATGAAATGCACAGAAATCAAATTCATTGACGAACGTGGGGACGAATGGCGAATCTTTGTCGAAAACAGTACCAAGAAATTAATCCGATCTACCGGAGACACGCAAGACGGCATAGTTGTTCTTGAGTTCTATTACGAAGATGTTTCGATCACTATCCCAAGCGACGACGAAGTTCAGGATCTATCAGAGACATCCGACATTGGCAATCTAAATCTTAAGGATTTTAACCTTTAGTTATGAGACGGGTGGATAATAACAGAGGCTTCACTGCCGCAGAAGGAATTTTGATCATAGTTCTCTTGGTTCTGCTTGGTGCTATTGGTTGGTTCGTTTATGAACGTTCCGACGATGCTAAAGAAGAACCAGAAATAGCTACAGTTGATGAAAGTGCAAACGAATTACCAAAGGACGACGGTGATCAAACCGGTCCAACATCAGATGCTATGACGCTCACACATTCGTTTGATGCCGATGGCTCCACAGTTAGTTTCAACTACCCTGCCGATTGGAAACTGACCGACCCTGTGAAGGATGAACAAGCAATATTGACTCATACCGATGGCTATACGCTTAGGTTTATCGCAACGAGTCCAGATTTGTCAGGCATGGATGTAAAAAAATCTGAAGTTACACTTGGCACAAATCAATTCTCAAAGAGCATATACTCACAGGGTGGCATCGATAGTTTAATTCTTTACACGCCAAAGTTCGACGCCCCGTTTAGTGATGTATGGCTAGATCTTCCTAATAATGTTTCTGAAACAATTATCGAGGAAATCGAACAAATACTTTCAACAATCAAGATTAATTAGTTATTTTTGATTAATAAGTTCGGCGACGGTCTTTTCTACCATCTCTGGAGTTGTGTTGGCTTTTACGAAGTAACGGCTGATGTTCAAGCCGTTAAGTTCATCAGGAGCGTTGTTTGCACCGGTGTTAGTCATTACAATTACTTTTAGGTCTTTGCCCCACACTTTTGATCGCGCAATCTTTAGTAACTCTGCTCCGTTCATTCCAGGCAGTGACAAATCTAATAGAAGTACATCTGGCAGGAATTCTTCAAGCTTTTTCAGCCCCTCTTCCCCATCCATAGCTCCATCAACTTCATAACCTTCACCTGTAAACTTAGTTTTGTACATGTTTAGTATTGTTTGTTCGTCTTCAATGATAAATACTTTTTTACTCATGCTAGTATCTTATCACATCGATCAAGCAGATTGACAATACCCATGGATCCTACGATGTTAAACTGTGGTAAAATTAATAACATAAGCATAAACGAAAGGATACAACATGAAAAAACTCAATAACAACGGAATCGCTCATATCGCACTAATCTTAGGAATCGTCGTCGCCCTACTAATAATCGTAATCGGCTGGCTAGTCTATGACCGCAACAAAACCGATTACGCTCCAAAAGATGTTGTATCAACCCAAACCGAAGAGCCAGTAGATGAATCTATCTCTAAAGACTGGATCGTTGCAACGTCTGGTAAAGGCGCTTTTAGTGTAAAGGTTCCAGATGGCTGGACCATCACAAACGACACCGAGTCTGACAACATGTTCATCCGAGGTGCGGATAACACGGTTTTTAACACAGGCACTCGAGCAACGATTAACAACATAACTGGATTTGGATTTGACGGCCCAAGTCGGCTAACAATTCTTAACGGAGACCCAAAAAATATCGCCTTCTTAGATGGTAGCGAAAAAGAAATTGGTTCTTTTGAAGCAGCAAATATTTCAGGCAAAAAACTGTTCAAAACAACGCCGGTTGAACCGATCGATGGAATTGGTGACTTGCCAGGCCAAGAGACTACGTATTATCAGTTCGAGAAAGATGGAAAGTTGACATTAGTCGTATACACACGCCAAACCGCAAACGAGTTCAACAGCATCGCAGCGGATGAAGCCGATATTTTAGAAACCGTTGACGCAATGGTTGCTACTTTAACTATAAACTAGGCGCGTTTTAAGAGGAGTTCGAAGTATTTGGTGCCGCCGAATGGGATTTTTTGTTTGACATTGTTGATTCCCATCATGGCATTGGCAGAAACGACCTTGAAGCCGCCGTATCTATCGTTTATCTCGTCTACGGCCGTGGTTAGCCATTCCTCTTTGTTCACCTGCTCAAAGATGCTTAGCTGCGATCTGTTGGTAGACGTTAGCTTGTAGCAGGTAACGCCAAGGCTGGACACCTTCATGTGCTTTGGTCGTTGATTAAACAAATACAGTGCCCGGCGGTAGATCTCGCGGTCACTAAAAAACGTGGTCTTGAACATCTTGCGCTGATACCAGCTGTCGCCCGTGGCAAAGCCACACCACACCAAGATTCCGCGTGCATCTACGCCGTTGTAGCGCAGCTTCTTGCCTGTTGTTTCGCACAAATACTGAAACCTGGGCAAGATCTCGGAGTCACGATTGGTGCGAATGTTCATGACGTGTTGCCGACCGACGTTGCCCAGACGCGTTGTGATGTTGTCTACCTCGTAGCCGCGCAACCGATAAAACCAGTCCTCGCCCACTATGCTTTTGAAGACCATGCGCCGTAAATGATCGGCGTCGCTGTTTAGGAACTCTAGTGGCGAGAAGATTCCTGCTGCGTTGAGGCGAGCTTCGTAGTGCTCGGCAATACCGGTGATGTCGGTGAGTTTCATGCCCTTGTAAGTTTGTTTTAGGTTGGTGTGGTCTATGACGTCGAGGCCGTCTGGTTTGTGCAGTCCGGCGGCCGTCTTGGCCAAGAAGCGGTTTGGTCCAATCCCAATGTTAATGCGCATCCAGTTGCCCATCTCTTGCTTGACGCGCTCCTTGATCTCATATCCGATATTTTCTAACGAGTCTTTGTTGATAGCCCCACGCGTGCCATGAAAATCTATAATCCCTTCGTCTATGCTCTTCATCTGGACATTGGGCGAGTAGTTCTTCATAATGGCGCCGATCTTTTGATACATGTGATGATACTTTGGTGGATCGGACTCCAGCATGACAAGATCTGGCGCTAGAGCCTTGGCTTCGTCGTATCGCATGCCTACCTTCACGCCCAGCGCTTTTGCTTCGTAAGACGCTGCGATGACACAGCAATACTTGGATATACGGTTGGTCACGCCAACGGGCCGGCCTCGCAAGCTCGGCCGCGCCTGCTGCTCCGTCGTAGCAAAAGCGCTGTTAAGGTCAATGTGCATAATCTGTGGCACTTCAGTGCTAATAGAAACCTGGCCCACTCTTCCAACTCCCCTCATTGGTCTCTCCCTTTCTTGTAGTGGCCTTCCAACGTGGCGACCAAGGTCCAGATTAGGCCTTCGGCGTCAAACTCCAAGCGATAATCATTCATCCCGTCCGTCATATCAAAAACATGAATCATCCTTTTGCCCTGCGTTGTTGGATGGCGCAGTCCCAGCTCTGTAAAAGTGATCTCCCTGCCCTTGTACTTCATCTTGCGCGGACAACATAACGCGTTCATATCGCCCGCCTTTTTAAACGTGCAAATCACATCTACTCGCTCACCAATCAAAATCGTTGGATCCATAATTTTCTTTCTGTTCGCAGTCGGCGAACCAAATATAATAACAGATTTTATAAAATATGTTTTGCAGAGCTTACGCTCGCAACAACTATGTTTTTTGCTCGGCCGGAGCGTCAGCGCAAAGAGTGACTTGTTGAAATAAAAGCCTGTAAGTGGAAAC
>JALYPT010000018.1 GCA_030856205.1 bacterium
AAATATAATAACAGATTTTATAAAATATGTTTTGCAGAGCTTACGCTCGCAACAACTATGTTTTTTGCTCGGCCGGAGCGTCAGCGCAAAGAGTGACTTGTTGAAATAAAAGCCTGTAAGTGGAAACCGTTAGATTGAACTAAGCAGAGTACTCACATTGCTGTGGATAATTATAGCTAACCAATACAACAAAGCCAAGCAATGTCCGTGCTAGCATATAGTTATGACAGACAAAAAGTATACGAACGTGATTTTGGAAGAGATTAGAAGCCAGTTCTATGCTCTAACTGAAATTGTTGTTTCAATTCGGGATGAAATGAGGACTAAGGCTCCAAAAGAAGATCTAGAGGACCTAGAGACTAGTTAGTAGTTTCGACTTTTGGTTTTGGCGCAGCTTTGTGGCTGATTTGACTGGCGGAGTCTGCAATTGTAATCCAGGTCTTGCCAGGATTTAGCGTAATCGTCTCACCGGCTGCGTTTGTGAACTTGAACTGATCTTTTTCGGATGCCTTTGTCCACGTGCCTTTGATAACTGTTCCACTTTGGTAAATAAATGCCGTTCCGTTTCCTATCGAATCATATGTGGTGTGTTGGCCATCGGAGTCTATACCCTTGTCCATCACAAGCGCTATTACAACTTTGTATTCAAGTTGCTTGGCAGTTTTTGCATCAACATGCTTGCTACCGGCCATATCGCGTTTATAGGTGTTACTTCCCTTCTGGAATGTCCAGGCTGAGTTGTAATTAGCACTAGAAATATTCATGCTTATTGTCTGCGCGGTTATATCTCCAACTGTTGCATCTGTTTCTGCTCGCGAGAAGCCAGTCCCTTCGGATTTTTTATAACCTTTATCTTTTTCGAGTTTGTCCAAACTCTCAGTACTAGAATATACATTGTGTGGTGCAAAGCGATCGTCGGCTTTGTAATACGAACCAGAGTTAAAAAACTGATCTAGATCTTGTATACCGAGTGATTTAATTTTTTTCAGAGCTTCTGGGCTTCCGCCTACGTGGGCGTAACTAGCGTCCCATGGTCGGATCCAATCCAAATAATAAGGTCTAGCTGAGCGGATTGGTCCAATTTTTTCAGTCTGTTCATCGTGATATAAAACCAAAAATCTGGTAATTCCACCCTCTGCTATTGCTTCATAGACGATATCGGCTTGTTGTAAACCGGATTGAGGTCTTGCATCTGGGCTGTTCTCTATCATAACCCCAGTTGTGTGTTGTTCGTTTATCTTTGGCTGAACTTGTGCTCCAGTAACTACCGACGCAACTGTTGTGCTTTCTGGCTGTTGCTCGACAACTTCCGCTCCATCATTTCCTTTTGTCAAGAAGTAAATGCCGGCAAATATTCCAGCCAAAACTAATATTGCCACAACTACGGTGATGATTTTGCCGCGTTTGCTTAGTTTCTTCCATTTATTTTTGAGTTTCTTGAATGGGTTTTTCACAGTTTTGCTATTTTCTTCAATTGCTTTATTAGGGTTGATAGCATTTAAATCTGAATTTTCGGAATTTTTTTCAAAAGCTCCTTGTACCAAATTTTCTGCTTGTTTTTCTTGTTCTTCCATTTTTGTTTTTGATTTAACTTTTAAAGTATAGCACAAGCAGCATCGAGCCTGGCAAGCACTTTTTCTTTGCCAAGTAGTGCCAATGACTGCGTAAGTCCTGGGCTGGCAGAAGACCAGGTGGTTGCAATACGAATTATGCTAAACAATATTACTGGTTTTTGATCGGTTTCGGTTAATAGTTCATTCAGTTTATCGCTCAAATCTTCTTCACTAAAATCTGATTGTTTAAGCTTCTGCGTCGCAGTTTCAAGTAGTTGTTTAAGTTCAGCCATCTCAACTTTCTTGAGTTTTTTGTGTGATGTAATTAATTCTAGGTTAGGCTCAAGGTCGGTAAAGAAAAACCGAGTTAACTCTGGAATTTCATTGTAATGCTTCAGTCTTTCATGAATGAGTGACAAGACTTTTTGCTTGTACGAATCATCAAAGCCGTCTGCCTCGGTCGGCCAAAAATCATTTGTCACGTCAAACAAATCTTCCAGCTTCATCGATCGAATAACCGATCCGCTCACCCAATTCAGGCGTTGCTCATCAAAGTGCGCCCCACTTTTGCCAACATGCTCTAATGAAAACTTTTCTATAAGCTCTAGCGTTGTAAAGACTTCTTGCTCTGTGCCGTCGTTCCAACCAAGTGTAGCAATAAAACTCCGCAGGGCCTCTGGCGGGTAGCCTTCACCAATATAATCCAGGACATCTTTTGCTCCGTCGCGCTTTGACAATTTCTTGTTGCCCTGTTCGTTCAAGACGTGCGGCACTGTGGCCATAACGGGTCTTTCAAATCCGAGCGCTTCGTACAAATTCAAATAATTAGGAACGCTGGCAATAAATTCTTGGGCACGAATAACATGTGTGATCTGCATTTCGTGATCGTCAATAATATGCGAGAAGTTGTAAGTTGGATATCCATCTGTTTTGATCAAAATAAAATCATCAATAACTTCAGGACCAGTAGATAGATCGCCCATCACCTCATCGTGCCATTTGTAAGCTTTGGGATCTGATTTAAAACGCAGCGGCATTGTGCCATCCCATTTTGGTGGATTTTCGGGCCGATGATTTCTATACAAAAAAGGTTTTTTGGTTTTTTTGGCGTCTTCACGAAATGCGTCTAATTCGGAGGGCGAATATGGATCGCCATACGCTCTACCCTTTTCTATCAATTTCTCTCCCCACTTTTTGTAGGTGTCTAAGCGTTCGCTTTGTCGGTACGGTGCAAACTGACCACCAATATCCGGTCCTTCGTCATAATCTAACCCTAACTTTCGAAGACTTTCCTCGATGTGTTCGGCAGATCCTGCAACTTCTCGCTTTTTATCAGTGTCTTCAAGACGCAGAATAAATTTTCCGCCTCTTTGCTTTGCCAGAAGCCATGCAAAAAGCGCAGTCCTAATTCCCCCAACATGTAAAAATCCAGTTGGACTTGGAGCAATTCGTGTTCTAACTTGTTTCATTGCCATTACTATACAAGATACAGAGGTGTTTGACTAGTTAGAGCGACGAAGCGATACGAATTAATTGATCGTTGGTAAGGTATTCCGACTGAATATTGAACCAAACCCCGCCGTTTACCCAGGTAGCATTTGATCCATCATAAAGATATATGGTTTTGCCTTTTACTTGTTGTGTTTGATGCTCGTGATTATTCCCAATCAAATAATTGTGCATAAGAGCTTCGCTGTTCCATCCGGAGACTTTTTCAGTGAGCGAGTACGTATTTTGATTTGAGTTAGACTTGAAATTGATTACCACTTTCCCAGTTTCGTAATTTATTCTCCCTGTAGAAAATCCGTTAGGAGTATACCCTGGGCTCTTGGCACTGAATCCAGCACGACTTGACGCTATGCGTACGTTCAAGTTTGGCAGGTTTTGATAACCAAAAAATCCTAGTAGCAGTATTGCGGATGCTGTAATTGCCAGCGGCTTTACAAACCCACGTTTGTTCTTGTGCTTTACGCGTTTGTGCGTTTGATTATGAGAGTCTGCATCTGCCAGAGCTTTGTTGAAAGCTTCTTCAGATTTGGTGACTTGTCTTTTAGGTTCATCGACATACGGGGCCTGCGCTACCGGTAAATGATCATATCTTTTTTCAATTTTCGAAACATGATGTGAGAATTTTGCCACTGACGGGCTTCTTTGTATCGATTTTGCTCTACCCTCTCGTTCTTGGGCGGCTGATATAGGGGCAGATTTATGTGAATCTTCAGTTTCTCTTCTGATTGTACGATGAGGTTTGTGTAGTGGTGATCGGGCAAGTGTATTTGATTTTTGCGTTCTGTGATGAACTTTGTGATTCATAGTGCGAGGCTTAACTCTAACGACATCTGCAGTTGGAGCGGTCGGTTTTACTGGTTTTTCCTTCTTTTTTTGAGTACTTGAAATAGACTTGCCAGTGGCAGAATCGTACATCTTGCCATTAAGATGAATTATATTTTCCTTGTCCAACGCTTTTACCCCCTTGGTAATGCTTAAACTTATCTTACCAGGGTGAGTGCTATTTGTGAAGATTTGATTTTTTGTGATATAAATAGTAGAAGAATCATTATGGATTTCATAGACCCAAACAAAAAACGTGCGCACGAAATTCGTCTTTACATCGGCTACACCCTGATGACTATCTTGGTGTTCCTGGGAGTTATCGTGCTTCTCTACGCCTCCTATGGATACGGCATTGATCGTCGAGGCAACATTGTCCAAACCGGTTTAGTTTTTACTGACTCTAAACCAACTGCTGCAAATGTAACTTATTCTAGTGAAGACGGATCAAAAACAGATTCTTTCGGAACTCCACGCCGCCTAAGCTTGGAAGAAGGAATTTATGATTTTACTTTTTCAAAGGATGGTTACCGCGATTGGGTAAAGAAGATTAATCTTGGACGTGGCGATATTGAGCGTTTAGTGTATGCGTTTCTCTTTCCCAGAGAGCTAAGTACGCTGAAGCAGGTTGATCTAGGTGCTCGACCTCAGTTAGTCGCTCAGTCACCAGACCTTTCCAGAATCCTTGTATACAATGATCAGGTTTTTGATGTTTATGACCCATCCCTTGAAACAATAAACGATCTTGTTGCAACTTTCAGCCCCCTCAAAAATGATTTGTTCACAGATAAAATTGAAAAACTAACTCTAGAAGAATGGTCCACCGACAATAGACATGCCTTAATCAGACATAGTTACAAAGAAAAAGCGGAGTATGTATTGTTAGATGTCGAGGATAGTACAAAGTCCATTAATCTCAATAGAACTATAAAGAACTTCCCTGCCGTAAAAGAGATTACGCTATTTGATAATCGGCCAAACGAAGTTTATGTATTAACAAACAAGAATGAGCTTAAACGAATTCGTGTTTCCGATGGAAGAATCGTAAATATCGAGGTTAATGTAGTTGATTTCACCCCGCACGGAAACGATGGCATGGTTTTTGTTAAAAATAGTACTGTTAACAAAGAAAAAGCTGACGTCTTCATCATGGACAAAAATGAAGATTACTTTGTTCGCGAGCTTGATCGGGCATCAGAGTATATCATCGAAACTGCTCAATATGAAAATTCTTGGTATACAGTTGTCGGTGCAGTTGGTCAAAACGAAGCATTCGTGTATAAAGATTTAGTCGAATCTCAGAGATCTGGTGATCCCAACCAAGCTCCGAGTACTCGAACACTGAGGCTAGATAATATTCAGGACTCTTCTTTCTCTGAGGATACTCAGTTTATTCAAGTTCAAAGCGGTCAGGATTTTGTCGTCTACGATTCACTTGATGATAGACAATATCGTTTCACCATTGACCAGCCGTTTGACGATCTAGCCAAGCCAGCGGTTTGGATGGATGGGCATAGATTAATTAGTGCAACTGCAGATACAACCGTTGTGTTCGATTTCGACGGCAACAATTATCAACCTCTTTCAAAAGTTGTGCCAGGTACAAAACCGTATTTCGACAAAGACTACAAATCATACGTATCAATGGAAGAATTTGACGGCAGCTTCTGGTTTATGAAAACTCCGTTGGAAGTTAAAAACTAACCAAAAATCCAACTAGTAATTCTATTCCAAAGGCTCCTAGAATTTGATGGGACTGTATCAATTTGTTGAACGGGCTCGGCCGTTGAGGCCACGTTTTGATTAGGGTTTGGTGAAATCTGTTCTCCTATGACAATTAGGCGATTTAGGGACGTTCCCGGTGGGTCGCATGTTATTAGTGTGGCCGTTGCAGTACGGTCGCTCGGTCCGAGTACAGAAACGTCGGTTGGTGCTACAACTTTTGTTTCATAAACCCTATAACTGTAGCGAGTGCCTCCGCGGTTCAAATAGAACACGTCGCCTTTTTCGAGTTTGCTAAGTAAAACAAATGCGAATTTGTACTTTCCTTGGTTAAAAATGTTGTTTGATGAGTGACCAACGATGACACTGTTTCCGGTTTCGCCAGGTTTTGGTGTGTTTGACATGTGTACTACGCCATCTTCCAATGATGTTTGAATATCAGATTCTGAAACTGACGCTCCGTAAACTACGGGTATTTCTACGTTGATCTTAGGAATTATTGCTTTTGGATCTTTGCTGACTTTTGCCCCGTCGGCGTCGATAATTATAGGCGTGTTACTCACAGTTTTGCTGGGGGTCACAAATGGAGTGATAATACGTTCATTGAAAAAGCCAAACAAAAATATTACTACAACTAATGATCCAAGACCAAGCCCAAAAACAAGCGACTTAAAGTGCTGCTGAGCAGAGAGTTTTTGACGTTTACTAGCTTTTTCAATGACTTTGGTATTTAACTCTGATTCAGACTTTGGCTTTATATCTTCTGTAGTTGTTTTGGGTAGTTCCTCTGCCCCACCGGACCTTGAATGAGTTTCGTAAAACTCTTGCCAGACTTCGTGCTTTTTGGTGTCAGTAAGGTTTTGATAGTAATCGTGCCACGCGGTTTGGATCTCGTGCAACGATTTTCCCGAAGCAGATAGATCAATCATGTACTTCTGATGCTTTGACTCGTGGCCTACTACTTTTTCTGATTTTTTAAGCTCAGCGGCTGCACTCGGCGCAGATCTATATAGAGCATTGATTTTTGCTCTAACTACATCGGCGGCTTGTTCGGCATCTTTACTCATAATTGCTACTGGTTAATTATATCAGGTGTTCGGGCTTTGGTGGTTGGAATCGCCTTGCCTACATTTATTTTATGAACAACACGGACTTCGCTTTTCGGGCGAGAATCGCCTCTTGTATCAACAATCGTATTCAAAGGCCACGGATTTCACTTATCAGAGTAAACTCCTGCACGTTCGACACGACGAACCCCTTTTGCTTCGCAGAAGATGGGCTCGTACCACATCAACCAAATTCAAAACCCACCTTTCGGTGGGCCTTAAATTTGGTGGGCGAGGTGGGAATCGAACCCACAATCCGTGAGGAACACGATTTTGAGTCGTGCGCGTATACCAGTTCCGCCACTCGCCCAATTCCTGCTTATTTTACACCAATTATTACCTTTTTTCCAGAGGCGACTCCTATCTTCCCAACCTTCATTTATGATATAATCTGCTTATGGTAAAAAAAGCTAACGATGAAAACAAAAAAACCGACGAATCTGTCATTGGCGAACAAGAAGCAAAAAAACTGGTCAATACACCACAAAAGACTTCAAAATTAACCATACTTTTGCTAACATTAATCCCATTAATTGCAGGCGTCGCCGCCGTTTTGTACTACATTTATATATTCCTACCGAACACCGCTGAAAATATTCTAAGATCTGCCATGAATGACTTGTTACAAAATCCTTCAGGCTACAGCGTTAGCGGCGAATACGTGGCAGAGTCTGATAAGGAACTCAACTACCAATTCACTATAAACAGCGATATTGTAGGGAATCAACAAATTGGGATTACAGCCGACGCACCATTAACAGATGGAAATGTGAAAATTCAAAGAGTTAATGACCAGTCCTTTGTTAATTTTTCAGGCTTTGTCGACAAAGACAAATTAAACGACATTGCCAAAGACTTCAAAGGTGACCTGGCACTTGATAATGAGCTCCGGGATTTCTCTAGCCGCACAAATGTAAATAAAAACCAAGATAAATGGATGCTAATTCCTAACTTCGTTTTCTTCCAGCCAGTTACTCCTAACTCAAAGATCGCGAATGAGCTGGATCCTTTGAATGAAAGTTCATTCATTGTTAATAACTACGGCGAGGAAAATAATGGTGTGCGCGAGTACAGCCTAAATGTTGAGTCAAACAATATTTATAGATTTGCTAAAATGATCGATGGCGATCGAATAGGCTTCGTAACTGAATCTCTTCTTTTGTATGAGCAAAACAATCGCGACTTTCCTGATGCAATAACTTTAAACATGGCAGTAAATACAAAAACAAAAAAGATTCAAAAAATCTCATTCGATAGTTCAGCTTTCGAGGGTGCTAGCCTTTCTGTGACCATAGAGCCTGATGTAATCGAAGAAGAGTTGGTTAACCCAATGGCTCCAACTATAGAAAGTGTACTTGGGTATGATGTTGTAGATTCAGTATTGTTTAATGAAATGTTCCAAGTTGGCGCCAACTTGGCTGACAGGCAGAAAATTACAGATATCAAAGCGTTTGCAATGGCCATGCAAGTTCACAAACTGCACACAGGTTATTATCCTGATCGTTCGGAGGTTGCAGTAGGTGGCCTAGAGTTCTTTGACGATGCAATGCCAACGATTGATCAATCATTTTTTGTTGATTCAAATGTGAAGACTATTGGCAAAAACGGCTCACTTTACGCTTACGTTACCGAGAGACTAGATAGCGAATATGAGTGCAAAGAGGGTGACATTTGCGATAATATAAAAACCAATTGCGACCAATATTCTGATATACGATGTCATCAATTCTGGGCAGCTACTACTTTGTCTGATGGTCAAGAATTCAAAATCGTCGCAAACTAGTCGGTTAAACGTCGAGTAAATCGAGTAATACGCTTGTTCGACGTCCAATATTAGCTATTGCCGCCCTATCACCTTCTAGAACGCCTTGTAATTCCCCAAGAATCGTTGACCCGTAAACATAGTAATGATGTTCTAATTCTTCATCTGAAGTTAAGTCATTCGACGGATCTAGGATTACAATATCGTTACTATAAAGTTCCTCATCTGCTGCACGCTTGTCTCTGTTGGCATTGTAAGTTTTCGACTGGATCTTGTAGGAAAGATCATAGCCCTCACCTAAATCTGTGTAAACTGAAACATCCCAACTGTTGGCCTTACTACGACTACTGTGCGAATAGTCTTCTGAAAAGAATGAAGGTAGTGCAAGAAAGCTACTGTCACCAAGTTCTGTGACACTGAAATGTTGCAACAATCCCAATATTGCCAATTCTGAAACAGCCCCTATTCGGTCCGTACGATATTTGTTTTCTTCTTTGGGATCATTAATTCTAGCTGCGACCGTTAGACCAAGCTGGAGATTTTGTAAATACGCATCTTCTACAATCTCGGGCGAGGGCTTCACGTCTAAAGCCAGATGCTGGAAAATGCCCATATGAGCATTTATCATACGAGCCTTTAACGTTTTTTCGTGTTTTTGCTTTTGATCAAGCGCAATTGCCGATCGAAAGGATTCTCTCGCTGTTTCAAAAAGGCCTAGTCGTTCATCTGGATTTAATACAGTTCCTTTGACAGCTAGCTCTAAGCACATACCACCAACTTCAGAGTAGGCATTTGTTGTATTTGGTGCTTTTCTTGTAGCTCTTTTTGTTATTTCAAGCCTGTCTGCTGGATCAGTAGTAATCTTAAAATCATCAATTTCCTGCCAAAATTCATATAGCTTAGAGTCACCCTTAGCGGGAGGTTTCGGAATTTTTCTTTTTGGTCCAGTTCTAGCTTTATGGCGCGACATTAAACATATAATAACATGAACCGAGACAACTATCAAATATGTCTAGTTTGGTTCTATACTTTTTGTATAAGCGAAGTAGTTAACGATTCGAAAGTTTTTGTTTCGTTCTGCATCCACCAAACGCTAGCTTTGGCAGCGGTAGAAACGCGCCATTTATCTGAGTTTTCGATTTTGGTTGTACTCACTTCGCCGTTCACCGCAACGAAGACTAGACCGTTATGTTCTACGATTATGTTTGCTTTGTGATTGGTTGTAAGTTCATGAAGACATTCAACAAGTTTGTTCGAGGGCATGTCAAATGTGATTGGTTCAATTGAGGAAAGGTTTGTGTTAATTTTTTGCAGTTGAGCCAGCGACAGCACCATAGTCGTCTGTTTTCTATTCATAAGTTCGTTTGGGTTTTTTGTAAAGTAGTCCACAGCATCTTTAGTAAGAGTCAACAATCCTTCGTACTTTTGAAGGAAGGTTTCTATTACGATTCCCGTTTCACTATTCCTGCCCAGATCGCCGGCTATCAAAACCGCATTGGACCATTGTCCAAAAGCAACCCATTCAGCCAGTGCCGAACGTGCAAAACCGCCACTTTTATTGGCCGGTGCGTACTCAGTGTTATCTAAAATTGAACCTATGGTTTTACGCAAAGTTTCTGGAAGTAAAATTTTGATTGATCCTGCGCCTGTTTTTGTTGCTGATTCAAAAGCTTCGCCCAGTGCTGCAAATTCGTGCGAGTTTCCTCCAACTATTAACAGCTTTCCAGCTTGATGCTTGGTTTCAGGCTTGTCCCAAATCAGCTCTGGAAACAGTGGTTCACTTCCCTGCTTTAGATAATATTCCATCTATACCTCTATCGAGACTGGGCAATGATCGCTGCCCATTTGATCTGCATGAATCTCAGCCTTCTTAAGCTTGCCTGACATTGATTTAGAAACTAACCAGTAATCTATGCGCCATCCAACGTTCCGGGGTCTTGCACCTCCCCAGTTTGACCAGTATGTATAGTAACCATTACCTTTGGGCGTAAACTTTCTGAATGTATCTACAAAGCCTGCGTCGATCCAATTCTGAAATCCTTCGCGCTCTTGTTTAGTAAAGCCTTTTTTCCCATCGTTTTGTTCTGGTCGTGCTAGGTCGTCTGCAGTATGAGCTACGTTCATGTCACCGCAGTAAAGCACGGGCTTTTTCATTTCGAGTTGTTTTATGTAGTCCAAAACTGCTGGATCCCAGTGTTTGTGCCGCATCGGAATCCTGGAAAGATCGTCTTTGGCGTTTGGGGTGTATGCCGTGACTACGAAATAATCATCAAATTCTGCAGCCAGGATGCGTCCCTCTTTTGTCGGGTCACCGTATTTATCTGCACCAAGTTTATGCTTCTTGGCAATGTCATCAGGAATTCCAAAATGAACTTCGATCGGTTTATGTTTGGTGAAAATTGCGGTTCCGCTATAGCCCTTTTTTTCGGCGCTGTTCCAATACTCTCCGTACTGCGGTAAATCTATCTCTGCTTGCCCCTGTTGTGCTTTCGTTTCTTGGATGCACAGAATATCCGGGTCGTACTTTTTAACAAACTTTTGCAACTCTTCTTTTCTAATTACTGCCCGAATTCCGTTCACGTTCCAAGAAAATAACTTCATCTATGCTTTGGCTTCGATAACCGTAATCCGATTTTCATGGTCTCTAAGTTCGGTTGAATGATCTTTGGTTACATATTTTATTGCAGAAATGTCTTGTTTTATTTCTTCAAGATCTCTTTCAATTTTTGGAATCTTTACAACATTGGTTTGCATAGATTGAACTGCTTCCAAAATTCTATCATTTTGATCAACAAGTTGCTCTACTAAAACATCTTCTAAACTCATATTCTCATACTAGCAGATGCCTCACATTTATGCTAGAATAAGCTTTTAGAATGACAGATAAAAACAGCCCAAAGTACACACGAGTCTTATTAAAACTTTCTGGCGAACAACTTGCAGGAAACGGCGACGGTGGGATTAATCCAGAAAAAACTAGCTACTTAGCAGAAGAAATCAAAAAACTAACAGATCAAGAAATCCAAGTTGTCATTATGGTTGGTGGTGGCAACTTTGTCCGCGGTGCACAAATAACCGGTAATGGTATAAAACGTGTTACTGGCGATCATATGGGTATGCTCGCTACCATGATAAACGCACTTGCTCTGACTGATATTTTTGAAGAACATGGCATTAGTACACGATGTTTAACAAATATTTTTGCAGCTCAGGTTGCAGAACCATTTGTCCATAGATTGGCACTGAAGCATTTGAATAAAGGCCGAGTTGTGATTGTTGGCGGTGGAATTGGTAGACCATATTTAACAACTGATACAGCGGCTGTTGCGCTCGCTCTCGAAATTGATTGTGACGTTGTGTTAAAGGCCACCAAAGTGGATGGTGTTTTTGATCAGGATCCAGAAAAAAATCCAAATGCTAAGAAATTTGACAATCTAGATTATCAAAAAGCCGTGGAAAATAAAGACATTTTAGTTATGGACAAAGCCGCCATGGGTCTGGCCATGGAGCAAAAGATGCCAATTATTGTTTTCGACTCAGCCGTTAGCGGAAATATTCTAAAAGCGGCTCTGGGCGAAAACGTCGGCACAACTATTTCTTAATAAATCCCAAACCTTTGTATTCTTCAGTCAACGGAAACTTCTTTTTGTCTTTTACACATACAACATATGCATACTCGGTCATATCTCTAAAGACTTCCCAGGTGCTAAGTATTTGAATGTTTTGCCAGTTAAATCAGCTCCACCACTTAACAATCTCTCATAAAGCGCCAAGCCATTATCATTCAAAAAGCCATTGTGCATTGGGAATAAGTTTTTAGCTTGAGACTGACGCAGAAAATCCATGACGTCAACATGTTTTGCCCACGGTGCGTGCGAAGGCATTCCAAGCCATTCGTGTGGTTTTGGACACTCCGTCCAGGAATCACCTGGTGTGTAGAATTTTGCGTTTACGAGGGCGCCAACATTTTGTGCTATAGGAACTGATTGGTCTATAAGGGCATGATCTTTGCCAAAAAATTCTAATGTAATGTCGCCAACTGTTTTTGAAAATACGCCTGGGTCTATAACCAACCTAGTTCTTCCTTCAGTAATGTCTAAACAACTATGCTCGTATTTCGTAATCTTCATATCTATATTATACATGGCGGAAGAGGAGGGATTCGAACCCTCGAAAACATTGCTGCTTTACACACTTTCCAGGCGTGCCAGTTCAACCACTCCTGCACCCTTCCGTCCCTGTTATTATATCATCTATTGATTTCTAAGCGCGGTAATCGGATCTTTGCGGGCAGCTTTGAGCGCTGGCATTACTCCAAACAGCATGCCAGTTAGTAGTGCGACACAAATTGCGCCCAGGAAGATTCTTGGATCGGCCGAAGGCTTTATGTCCGTGTAAATTCTAAGAACAATATTTGTTCCAAGTGCAATTAGGATTCCTATAATACTTCCAACTACGCTAATAAGTACTGATTCAATTAAGAATTGCATAAGGATCTGGGAGTTAGTTGCGCCAACGGCTTTTCTGATTCCGATTTCATGGTTTCGTTCTGTAACGGAAACAAGCATCACATTCATAATTCCAATTCCGCCGATTACCAGTGCCACTATTGCAATCACGCCAACTAAGTTTGTGACGATTGTCAGTACATTATCGGACACATCTACTGCGTCTGCTTGTGTAACTACGCTAAAGTCGTGTTGCCCGCTGTGAGTTTTCTGCATTCGTTTTTCAATTCTTGGGATAACGTTTTCAATCTTTGCGCCCTCAGTAGGTTCTGCAACTACTCTAAAAACCGGAGAGTTTAACCCAGAGATATCCAGAGCTATGTTTTGTGGTATAAACACGGTGTCGTCGTAATTAACTCCAGGAGCAAATGCACCACCTTCGAACTTCTGCATAACACCCAAGATAATGAACTGGTGATCCTGAAATTCTATGGTTCGCCCTATTGGAATTTCTTCCTGAAAAAACTTGGAAGCTACGCCTGAGCCAATCACAATAAAATTTTTGCTTTCTTCGTTTAAGAATCGTCCGTACTCCATTTCTATATCCAAAAGTTGTGCAAGATCTGGCGTTGTGCCAATCACCTGAGAAGTGGTTGATTCTTGTGAGTCGTAGCTAATTACTCCACTGACGGCTGTTAGTGGAGCAGACAGTGCAACTTCGTCGGTTTGCTGTACAGTAATATAATCTTCATTGGTAAGACTTGTCATAAAGTTGTTGTGCAAAGACCCAATGTTTAACAATTGATTTTCCTTTTGTCTGGCACCTGGCTGGATGATAATTAGGTCGTCACCAAATCTGTTGACCTCGCCGTTAACTTGTTCTTTGACCCCTTGACCAATGCTAATTGTGGTTATGACTGCGGCAACCCCAACTATGACACCGAGCATAGTTAAAAATGATCGGAGCTTGTACTTCTTGATTGATTCCCAGGCTAGTCTAAGGTTTATTCCAAACATTATTTTCTCGCCTTAGCCTTTCGTTTTTTGTTTGTTTTAGCTTTTGGCGTTTTCTCATCTTTCTTTAAATCACCCGGTAAAGTTTTCATAAGGCTTGAAACACCTGCAGCATCATCGGCTGCTTTGTTCTTGACCGAATACATGCTCTTTTGAAGAATGCTAGGTATCTCGCCAAATTTAGATTTTTCGTCATGGATGATATAGCCGTCGTGCATGTATACAACTCGGTTAGCGTGTCTGGTCAGCGTTGGATTATGCGTCACCATTAATACGGTGTTGCCGGATTTGTTAATTTCCGTTAGCAACTCCATGATTGCGCGGCTGGACTCTGAGTCCAGGTTTCCTGTTGGTTCGTCGGCAATAATTATACTCGGGTTATTTATGAGTGCTCTTGCAATTGCAACACGTTGAATCTGACCGCCGCTAAGCTGGTGGGGGTAGAAATATTCTCTGTCTTGCAACCCGATGCGTTCAAGCATTTCGCTGGCTTGTTTTAATCTTTGTACTCTGCTCTTACCTTTGTATGCCAAAGGCAACGAAACGTTTTCTAAAACGGTAAGCCTAGGTAGCAAATTGAAACTTTGGAAGATAAAACCAATTGTGTCACGTCGAATTTTTGCTTTTTGATTTGAACTTAGTCGTGAAACGAATCTGTCGTTTAGTTTGTAGTTGCCGTGTGATGGATGATCAAGCAAACCGATGATATTCATTAAAGTTGATTTGCCCGATCCAGAGGGACCCATGATGGCAATGAACTCTTTTTTCTCTACGTCGAAACTTACATCGTCTAATGCTATGGTTGTTGCATCACCGAATCCGTATAGTTTGGAAACGTCTTGAATTGATATTAATGCCATTTTTTCTCTTGTACTTTTATATTACGCTTATTAACAGATGAGAACAAGAGATTTTTTGAGTTTTTCAGCTATTTATTAGCTTTTTTCGTATTCGCAACCATGCCTAATTACTTTTGGGCCATGATTTCTTTAATGTTCTCAATAATGTCGTCAATGTTGAGTCGCTCTCTCTAACAAGTATGGCAAATTCGTTAACTGGACCTACGTACTAATTAACGAAAACGCGCGTTCGGGTACTTGTTATCGAGTTACGCTAATTGTGGCGCCTTGTTCTGCATCGGGTGCAACTACTGTTACACGTCCGTTTACAGATTCGACAATTTCATACCCAGCACCGTTAGCTGTTGAGCCTGTTGGGTCTTCTGGTATTGAAACTAAGTATTCTTTGTTAAGTGTCAGTACTCCTAGGTCGATAAGTCCAGTACATGTTCCACCTGTTGTACAAATTTCAGTCTGTGTACCTGTAATCGCTGCAGGAACTGTACCATTACTATCGATTGCGTATTGATATACACCGTTTAGGATTGTGTTTACATCGCTAGAACGTTGTGCGTTTCGAGAATCTGCAAGTTGCTTAGAAGGGTTAAGCGCAACGATGACGATAGCTGCCAAGATAGCGATAATACCGTTTACCAGTAGAACTTCTAGAAGGGTGAAGCCCTGTCTTTTTTTTAAAAATCTTTTCATTTTCTCTCCTTGATTTAGCGTTAACATTATACTTTAACATTTTAGTGGAAGCTTTTCGTATATGCAACTATAATAGCTTATTTCTTACGGAGTTTCCTGCCAACTAGAAATATTTACCTGTGGCGAGATGGCGTCTGTTGTAATAGTAACTTTTCTAACGACATTGCTAACGTGTCCCTCAGTGGCAATAGTTCTGTTTCCGCCACTTCCTGAAGTTACGGTATAATCGCAATCTCCTTCACCAAGCACTACATTTGCTGAACCTGTGTACGGGTTGTTGTTTTTTATTACGTTAAGTGCCACATCACCACATGTGTCAGCCAAACTCTTGGCTTGAGTTGATTGTTGATGAGACAGCGATGACTTTGTGCTTGAGGTAGAGATCTGTAGCAAACTAATGCCAATTGCTAGTGCAACAGCAGAAACAATCAACATTGCTATCAATCCAATAGCCCCGTCGTTATTTTTCATCAATCTCTCCTCCCGGCTGTGCCATAAAAATCTTTCGTGTATTTGTATTCATTACGACTTGATCCGCTGTCAAACGAAACTGTAAACGTTATTCTAATAATATCTGGCGTGCCTGCCCTGGCCACATTTTCAAAACTTAGATTTGTTACCTCGATTGTATTTGGATCGGTTAGATCTATGGGTGATCCCGCCCCTTCATTAACTCTGATCGTGCCGCTAGATAAATCATAAATTGTAGGGTTATTACCGGGTGTGGTCGTTGTCAGTGATAGACTTGCTGAGCTATTGCCAGGCGTTGGTGAAGCTACTGCAGTGGCATTTCTGAGTGATTGCTCGATCTGCTCGATTGCGATACGTCCCGAAGCTTCAACATCGCTAACAGTTCTGCTCTTTATTCGAGCTGATAACATCAAACTGACAAATACCGACAATGTGATCAAGAGTCCAGAAATAAGCACAATATAAAGCATGAGCTCGACCAGGGTAAAACCGTTTCTATTCTTTAAATACTTCATGGTTTAAAGACCACCAATCCATCATCGTTCGAAGTTCCAATACCAAATGCTCGATCACTAGAGCCATTATAGTCGATTCCGTTCAAGTCTTCTGATCCGGGTACATTCACAGAGCTAAACAATGCAGGAGAAGCTCTGGTAGAAATGTCGATGACTTTAAATTCATTGCTGTCGTCTGCAACAACTATGAAAGCTAGCTGGCCATTGTCGTGGATATCTATATCAAAAACCGTATCCGAGCCAAATTGCGTTACGAGCGTTGGTGTTGCTGGGGTTGAAGTATTTATTATGTTCAGCCCTCCTGTTCCCAACATCCCCAATAATATATAGTTGCCAACTCTATATATTGACTGAGCACCGTTCGTCCCCGAAATATTTAACGAGGAAACAAAACTGATTGCACTTGGATTAGAAATATCGAAGACGTTTAGTTCTGCAGAGGTATTTGGTGATGCGACGTATGCATAGTTACCAGAAATGTATATGTCATCCACAACAGAGGTGTTAAAAGAGTTTAATATTGTAGGACTTGCTGGATTGCTTACATCAATTGAGAGAAATTCAGATGAACCAGATTGACTACCTAGATATGCCGTATTTCCTGAAACTGCGATGGCAATACCATCGGCACTACTAGGTACATCGATTGTTGCAACTACAGTTGGGCTTGCTACGTTGTTAACGTTTACAATAATAAATTCTTGAGTATTTGAAGTTGAAGAAATATAGACATAACCGCTTTGGTATTTGATGTCGGTCAATGATCCATTGATGCCCAAACTGCTTACTTCTGTAGGGTTTGATGGGTCAGACACGTCCACAATGTTAAAATCAGGAGTTCCATTGCTTTTTGCAATGTATAAATAATCGCCGTTTGCAGCAACGCTTGTTCCGTTCTGGTTGCCTGGTCCAAGATCCCAAGTTGCTTCAATAGATGGGTTTGACCAATCTGCAACAACGGGTGTGGCTTCTCGCCAATTTGTTAGATATTGTGTCACGGTGACGGTTCCTGATCTTTGGGCATTTTGAGTCCAAGTTACGTTTACAACTATTTGTTTCGTATCAGTGTCAATATCAGTGATAACCACTTCGCGAGTAAAGACATCCGTAACATCACTTGAACCAGAAAAAGCCCATTGATTTCCAGAGATGAATAATCCGTGAGTTCCAGTTGTTAGATTTGCGAAATCTTCATCACGTATGTTTCTGGTCGCTTCAGCACCTTCATTTGCAATTAAGGTTGCTCTATCACGTGCTCCATTAAGAGACGCTGTCTCGCGACCATACTGAAACGTGCCTATAAATACGGTTACCACAAGCACTAAGATAGTACTTGCTAGGAGCACTTCAATAAGGGTAAATCCTTGTTGTTTAGTACGCAACAATACCTTTTGCATTGATCGTAATATTCCTTGTCTCACCAGCATTGCTGAGTGTTATATTTCCGGTGGTTTGTGGATTGCCAGTTAGTTTATTAAACACAACTTCAGAGGCTCCCGAAGCTGCAACTGCACCGCTCATAGAGCTTGCTTCATCTTCTGGGGTTTCTCTGGTAGCATATGATCCACCTTTAAAGACCACGAACTGACCTGACGCAACATAAACCCCCCAAGTAGCGTCACCTTCAGAAGATTGGGATAGTAGCTGAGCTCTACGAATCGCATTAGCAACCCCAGTTGTCGCAACATCTAGATCATTTCGTTGTTGAAAACCTAAGTATACAGGCGCGCTAAGCCCTGTGAGGGCTACAATAATTGATATTGATAATAGGACCTCTAGCAAAGTAAAGCCGGCCGATCTAGAACTTAATCGAATCATTAAACCCCCCAATCAAACTGTAAATCGGCACGATAATTGCAAGTGCTACAAATAATACAGCGAGCCAAATTATTACAAGCAATATCGGTTCAAGTAAGACTGTTAAGTTTTTGGTACTGTTTTCACTTTTTGCTTCGTAAATCTTACCAATCTTTTGCAATGTTTCAGCTAATGAACCAGTTTTTTCACCGCTAAAAATCATTTGTTGGATTTGTGGAGGAATTAATTTTCTAGTTTGTTTATCTTCAAGCATATACTCTTGAATCGATTTCCCTTCGGCAATTCTTTCCTTCATCTGGCGGTACATTTTTTTATAATCCGGTGCTTCCGTAGCATCAGCCATAGCTTCAAGAGCGGTAACGATTTGCATTCCTGATTCGAGTAATGTCCCAAGAAGGAATCCCATTCTAGCGATTTCGCTTTCTTGGATAATACGTTTTGACCCTGGAATTTTAAATAACATTTTTTGCCCAATAACTTTTGTTTTATTTTGAACAAACAATAAGTAAATAGCTACAAAAAAGCCAACAATTGTTGCTGGAACAAAAATATATCCCCAGTTTTTTAGAAATGCACCCATGCTTATCATTATGCGTGAGATAAGAGGTAACTCAGCATCGAGTTGAGTCAGTACGTCTGATAGTCTGGGCAAAATAAACCACGAAATGCCTAGTCCAATTACAACAGTTACTGTTAAAACAAAGACTGGATACATAAGTGCAGATCCTAATCGTTCTTTGAATTCATGTTGTTTTTCCTGTTGCAATGCAACTAGTTTGAGGTTTTGGCTTAATCTTCCAGATTCTTCTCCAATTTGGATTAGTGATATGGCAAGATGTGGAAATGCTTTTGTGTATGCAAGCGCCTTCCAGAGAGGTGTGCCGGAATTTATTTCTTCTCTAACCTCTGCAATAATCTTTTTGGCACTTTTTTGGTGAGAGCCTTGCTCTATGGAATCCAAGGCGTTAAGAAGTGGAACTCCTGATGCAATCATCATTCCTAAGTTGTCGAAAAAATGCTCCCTGGCTTTACCAAGTCTACCTGCTTGAAGTCCCGATTGTTGGTAGTCAGAAACGTTCTCAATCTTGTTTGCCATAAGCTTTATTCTACCAGATTGCTGACATCTTGGGCTAGCTAACTTTAATGTCCATGTCTTCAGCAACCCGAGTTACTTCTTCTATTGTCGTGATCCCTGACCTGACTTTCAAAATTCCATCTTCGAATAGTGTTTTTGCACCGTGCTTCTTAGCCAATGTCCATATTTCTCTTTTTGATGGGTTGGTCAAGATTAAATCCTGGATTTCACCATCAATTGGTAAAACTTCAAAAATGGCCGTTCTTCCTCTGTAGCCGGTGTGATTGCAAACTGCACAACCCTTTCCTTTGTAAATTGTAATTTCATCCTGTTTAAAATACTTTTTCATAACTTGTGCTTCCACTGGGTTTGCATCTTTCATTTTTTGCTTTGTGCTGTATCGGCAGTGCTCGCAAATTTTTCTGAGTAGTCTTTGTGAGATGATGACCTCTAGCGTAGAGGCTAACAAAAAAGGTTCCACACCTGAGTCTAGCAAACGAGGTATTGCGGTAGCTGCGTCGTTTGCGTGGAAGGTTGTTAGCATAATATGGCCAGTCAAAGCAGCGTTAATAGCAATTTCTGCAGTTTCTTCGTCCCGAATTTCACCAACCAAAATTACATCAGGATCTTGTCGAACAATTGAACGAAGACCCTTCGCGAATGTCAAATCAGTTAGATTATTAACCTGGATTTGGTTGATACCCTTCATTTTATATTCAACGGGATCTTCAATAGTTGTGACATTTATCCCTGGTTTGTTAATTTCTTTTAGGACTGCATACAAAGTTGTGGTTTTACCAGCACCAGTTGGGCCAACAGTAACAATCATTCCAAAGGGTTTTTCACGGGCCTTTTTAATCAGTTCCTGGTTTTCGTCTGTTAACCCTAGATCATTCAAGGATAAACCTTTAATGTATGACTTCAAAACTCGGAGTGCTACCTTTTCCCCGGCGACTGTTGGAATGATCGAAACACGAAAATCATAATTTTCTGTCTCGCCCTCGTATTGCATCGAACCGTCCTGAGCTGCAGCATGTTCGTCGATACGAAGTCCTGATTGAACTTTGATTCTGTTAACCATGTTCTCATAGAAGTTTCTTGATATTTTTCCAGCTTCTTGTAGGACGCCATCAATTCTGAAACGAATATGAACCTGATCTTCAATAGGTTCAAAGTGAATATCGGACGCAAAGTGAGCAATCGCATCATCGAAAATACTTTTTAATAATTCTGGAGCTACTCTTGTTTGAGATTCAACTGTCTGGCTGAATTGTGTATCAAGTGATTTTTTATAATGCGCAAAAGCTTGGTCGATATCATCTTGAAAAGCATATCCGACACGTAGTCTTTTTCCAGGAAATACGCTAGAAATACTTGATGGCAAATTTGAGTTTGATGGATTCGAACTTGCTAATGTCACAATTGAAGGAGTCTGTGAAACCAAAACAACTTTGTATTGTTTTGCTAATTCTTCGGGTATTTTGTGTACTGTGTCCGAATCGGTAGGTTGCCGCTCTAGATCAACAAATTGTGTATGAAATATTTCTGCAATCGCTTGTCCCAATAGTGGCTTACTTACAATTTCTTCGTCTAGGACATAATCCATTAGTGTTTGATTGTTTTTTATGGCAGTTTGTTCGGCGATAGTAAAATCCGTCTCACTCAAATAAGAACCATCAAGCAAGGCTCTTTTTACAAGTTCGTTATTGTTGTCCCCACCCTTTTCAGTCATAATTTATTTCAGTTTCTGCGTCACACTCTCGACAATTGTCGTTAATGGAGTATTAGATTTAACAAAAAACATCTCTGCGCCGAGTTCTTTAACTTTTTTTTCGTCTTCGGTTTGACTTAGGTTGGTTAAGACGAAAACCGGTGTTGTGATCTTTTTTTCTTTTATAGCATTTAAAACTGCAAAACCGTCAACTTTGGGCATAATAAGATCCAAAAGAATGAGGCCGTATTCGTCTTTCTCTAACATTGCCACTCCTTCTTCGCCACCCAGAGCTGTCTCGCTCTCAATGCCTTCATGATCAAGCTTCATTTGCAAAGCATGCGCTAGTGGTGCTTCATCTTCGATAATTAGTACTTTTTTGGCCACTTGCAATACCTCCACTTAGTTGGTTACTAACAATATACAGGATTGAGCGGATTCAGTAAACCGGTTACTTCAATGGCCAGCCTCTTAAAAGTATGCATCAGTCAACTTCAAACGAATCACTATTGGGCAGCTGACAAAGGTTCTTCTCGCTTTCAAGAACAATTCCACCCTTATCTCTACATTGTTTTTCGGTTGTAATTCCCTCGGGGTTTTTCGGTTCACCAAAAATTCCAATTCCGAAAATAATGGCTAGTCCAAGAATTACAATACTAAAAACGAAGATGATTGCGAAGATGATTTTTTTGTTTGCCAGTTGTTCTCTCATTGCTTAACTCATTTTATCACAAGCGGTATTTATTTTTTCTTGGGAGACATATTAATCACGCGCGGGTATGGAATTTCAATGCCATTTTTATCAAAGGCTATTTTTATTCGTTTTCTGAACTCGCCCGCAACCTTCCATTGCTTACCTGGCAAAGTCTTTCCAACGATTTTGAGTATCATTGCAGAGTCAGTGAATTCGGAAACACGTCTGAATGTTGGAGCTTCTTCTATTGCGTCGGCAAAATTTTTATCCAGCGCTAACTCTGAACCAACCTTGTTAATCACCTTTTCAACTTTGTCGATATCGGTATTGTAGTCGACGCCAAGGTTAATGTTTACACGGCTAAACTCCGAGGTCTTGTTGGTTGCAACGCCTGTCTTCCCGTTAGCTACGTGGTGAACGTAACCATCTAGGTCACGAAGAACGGTTGATCTGATCGATATCTTCTGAACAGTACCAGAGACTCCTCCGATTTCTACTATATCGCCGACGTTATATTGATTCTCGACAATGATGTAGAATCCAGCCAAGGCGTCCTTTACCAAGTCTTGGGCGCCGAAGCCAATAATTAATCCAAGAGCAGATGCCCCAACAATCAGTGGTGCAAAATCTACCCCCAGCCTGAAAACTATGAGAAGAACAGCTAAAGACCAGAGTATTATTGTCAGTAGTGAGTTTATGATTGCTATGACTGTTTGTTCACGTTCTTCTTCTTCGAAGGCCGTTATAGATTTATCAGCCTTTACAGCTGTTTTTACGACCCGAGAGATGACGTACCGCAAAACCATTCGTAGCAATACCACGCCCAAGATGACCAGCAAGATGTAAATACCTTTGTCGAGAAGCCAATCTTCCAGGTTTTGTAAAAATTCTTCCCTTAGCATGTCTTTAATTATACACACTAACGCTTATACATTGGAAGCTCAGGCGCAAATAGAGGCCGAGTCAGTTTATGTGATTATGGGAAAGTACGTCAAAGATTTGCACGAAGAAGATAAAATCCGAGCGATATTCATAAAAGAACAGCGCTGTGAGTTAGTTAAGCATCATTTGTGGGTACTTTGGACTGATTAGTTTAAACCAGAGCACCTAGAGAAGTTTCCTGATCTGCACGACAAGTTTTGGCAAGCTAGTACTGATTCTAGGAGTTATGGCAAAGTGCACTTATCGCAAATAATTGGTCGAAGAATTTTTTAGCCCCAAACCTGCATCTGTCGTGCAATAACAGGTAGCTAGATTAGTTGTCATATTCACTCTTAACTAATGTGTCTAATATTCAAAATCAAAGTAGTCATGGTTTTAGCTTTATTTTGTGGTTAAATAATCTTCATGTCTAGACCTCAAATAACACCAGAAAACGGTCCTGCTATTTATAAGTTTTATCTGAATCACCCGTCTAAGTATTCTCGTTATGGCCAAATGGCCATGAGTCAGATTTGGCGGCCACGAACACTTTGGGCACCAGGCGTAGAAGATGCGACTCGACAACAGTTAGGAGCTGGCAAAGCGCTTCTTTGGACGGCCAATCATAGAAACCATCATGATCAATATATCGTGGCTGCCGCTGGATATCGCGAAGAAGCTCTGGATAGAACCGTTGGAAATTATTGGGTGGCAGTGAGACCAGATCTTGCCGAACATCCAATAAAACGTCTACCAATAGATGGCATGGGTTCTATTCCTGTATACAGGTATAAAGATTTCTTAGACAAAGACGGAAATCCAAACCAAAGATTACTAACCTACCAAAAAAAACTAACAGAGAGTTTCTTTGAAACAACAGTCGCAAGATCCGAAAGAGGAGAAATGGGATTCATGTTCTTTCAAGGTGAACGTGATAAAGCCGAGACTGGTCAATTAGAAAAAGGAAAACTTGGAATCGGTGAGATAGCAACCCGGATTGACGGCGAACTTGACCCAGCCATCTTGGTAAGCGGTTTCCATTACCCTACTTTTAGAGGTACTAATAAGAAAAATAGGCTTAGACCAACAATGGTCATGGGCGCTTTACTCACAGATCTCCCAAATGATCCGCGAGAAGTTATTGATCTAATTGTTCCTCATATGCAATCAGCAATGGATTGGGCCAAAGAAATCACCCCAGAACTCATCTACTCTAAATAACACTTTTAGACAGTAAGATGCTAGCATGAGAGCATGATGACAAAAATAAAAAGGAGAAATATGATAGCATTTTTTGTAGCTTTACTTGTTCTAATTCCACTAGCTATTTGGTTTGGATTCTTTACTTCTGCTGATCGGAGTATTTTTTTACAAAAGCGTAAAACTTTAGAACATGACGGCATTGTTCGTACATACAGAGTCCACGTGGCCAAAAACAAAAACAAACCAAAATTAATTGTTGGACTTGATGGTTTTGGCGGATCAGGTCTTCGTTTTGCTTACTACAGCGCATTGCATAACGTTGTAGATGACAACACGGTAATAGTTTACCCTGACGCGACCTCAGATAAATCAAAGGACTACCGAACTGGTTGGAATTCGACTTATTGTTGTGGTGCGGGATTGTTTAATAAAGTCGACGACGAAGGCTTCTTGCTGGCGCTCATCGACAAGATGAAGCAAGACTACGATGTTGACGGGAAACAGGTTTTTATTACTGGATTTTCTAACGGCGCAACAATGAGCCACTATATGGCAACAAATCATCCGGACATCTTTGCTGCTGTTGCACCAATTTCTGGAACCATAGGAGTTAAAGAAAAACGTTTGAATCCAACCAAGCCCGTACCGGTATTCTTGGTGCACGGCGAAAAAGATCCAAGCATACCTTTTAATGGAGGCATTACAGGTGACGACAAATTCTTTGATTGGCTGCCCTTCTCGGACACTGCAGCTGCTTGGCAAAAAGCCAATGGCTGCGATGATGCTGGTGAAAACTGCAAAGCCGAGGTAAAGATACTGACACACCCAGATCTTGAGCACAAATGGGAGGGCTGGAGAATTGGCCAGTTGTGGCGACAAAAACCAACAGGCTCAAAACGCGTCATCGAATTCTTCGATCAACATTGAACTAATGAACTATAGAAAAAGAACTGAACGATGTGTTATTTGCTTTTGTCGTATAGGTCTTTGACAATCTTGCCAGCAGTTTCTTTACCGCCAAGTCCAAATGCAAGTCCTAGTGCAAGCATGACGCCTGCAACAACTACGGTTAAGTTGTTATTGATGATGCTTAGATCAAGTCCAAGTTGGCTTGCAGCTAGGGGGAAGCCGAATACTAGAACGACGATTTTTGCTGCCATCGCAAGTGGGCCCGACGCGGTAACTTTTGCGTTCTTTGCAGTTTCGTAAACTATGTCATAAACGACGTTACCAGCGATAATGCTAAGTCCAGCTATCAAAGCTGCTGCAAATATGTTTGGTACAAAGTCGATAATGGCTTGGAATGTATCTGTTAGCACAGTTAGCTCAAGTACGTCAACTGCCGCACCAATGAAAATGATCAAGATTGTCCATCGAGCCAAAAGAACTACAAGTCCTCTAACGCTCAAAACATCTGTTCCGGTGTTTTTTACCATTTTTACATAAGTTGAGTTCTTTGCCAGATAATCTAGACCCATGCCAATGTACTTACTGACAAGTTTTGCGATAATATAACCTACAAAAAGCAGCAGTGCTGCGACTAATAATTTTGGCAGAAAATCTATGCCTTTGTCGATAAGATCCCTAAAAGAATCCTTAATTTGGTCTAAGTAACTTTGATCGTTCATAACGCCTCCTTAATTAATAATTAAATTATATCATATATTGCAAATGTTGATTTTGTTAAGTACACCAAACTAAATGTTAACTATCGAATTGACATTAGTACGAGCATAACCGTATTATAGGGTTAACTAAAGGAACTTATGAAGAAATATATATCTCGTGCAAGTATCCCGTTTCTCACCTTAGTATTAGTAGTGTCTTTTACTTTACTCGTTTCGGCGGAAACCGTTACCGTCTCTTATAATTGGGGCAAGCATTTTGGGGGAACTGGTAACGATGCCGGAGTGGGAGCGGTCACTACCCTTTCGGATGGTTCGACAATTACAACGGGCACTTATACTAGCGCGTCAGTTAATTTCAATCCCGATGGTTCTGATGTTCATACTGGTAATGGCAATACAGACGTGTATTTAACAAAGTGGAATAAGGATGGTACATATGCATGGACAAAAACATTTGGCGGAACTGCTGTTGATGGCGTAGATATGCAGCCTATTAAAATCGATTCTGATGACAATATCATTCTCGCAGGCTCCTTTAATAGCGCTAGCGTAAATTTCAATCCCGATGGCAGCGATATTCACACTAACAATGGTGGTTCCGATGTCTTTATTTCTAAATGGAATAAGGATGGCGTTTATCAATGGACGAAGACTTTTGGTGGTTCTGGTAATGAAAGACCAGCCCAAAATGGTGTCTTGGATTACTCCAAAATTGATGACTCTACTGATATTTATATAGCCGGAGATTACACAAGCGCATCGGTTAACTTCAATCCAGATGGCAGCGACGTTCACACTAACAATGGCAGTGCAGGAACTTCTGACACATTTATCACAAAGTGGAATAAGGACGGTGTTTATCAGTGGACGAAGACTTTTGGCGGTACGGGAAGAGATTGGCCTACTTCTGCTGTTGCTTATCATAGCAATGCTGTATATGTACTCGGCTATTACAATAGTAGTTCGGTTAACTTTAATCCAGATGGATCCGACGTTAAGTCGCCTGTTGGTGACAACGATGTATTCTTGAGCAAATGGAACGCAGACGGTACATATCAATGGACAAAATCCATTGGCGGTACGGATTATGAAGAAGCGCACAACCTCGGAGTTGATGAAAATGAAAATGTATTCATCGCCGGACATTACTATTCGAGTTCTGTAAACTTTAATCCTAATGGTAGTGACGTACAAATAGGAACTGGCTCTGGAAATATATTTATTTCTAGATGGAATGCAGATGGCTCGTATGGCTGGACGCGCACATTGACGGGCTCAGGCTATGATGAATCATACAATTTCACCGTTAGCCAACAGGGCGATGTTTACACCCAGGGCTACATGTCCAGTCCTTCTTTAAACTTTAACCCTACTGGATCGGACGTTAGATCACCTTCAGGTTTCGATGATCAATTCTTAACTAAGTGGAATGCAGATGGTTCGTATGGCTGGACGAGGCAGCTAGATAACGCTACCGGCTATACACCACACTCATTAAATACTGATCAGGATGGCGATGTCTACTGGACGGGTGCTATTTCTGGAGTAACTAATTTTGCAACCGACGGTACAGATAACAAAACCGGCACAAGCTTTATTACAAAGTGGAACACAGATGGAACATACGGCTGGACAAAAACTTGGGATGGCCCAAGTGGAACTAGTGCCATGAGATCGGCTGTAACCGATGATGGATACGTTTATGTAACTATGAACTGGGTGGCAGCTCCATCGGTAATTGACATAAATCCAGACGCAGGGGTACAAAATGAGACCAACGCCGGCAGTGCAGACGGTGTAGTCCTACAGTTAATACAAGTGTTCAGGCAACATATTACCCAACTTAACCCTGGTCTAGACGCAATTGAGATAGATGTCAATACAAGCGTTGAACCTGGCAATCCAGGAGTACCAACATCCGAGCAAACAGGAATACGACTAACATACAACGGCCTTCCTCTTGCCGATGTTCTAGTTGATTTTTCTACAGATAGAGACTGGAGCGGTGTTACAGGGTCAAGTCATCTCACCTCAGGTATGTCCTTTGTAAATGGACTTGATAGTGCACCAGGAGTTATAGGAGACTTATCGCTTTACGTTCCTAGGTTGGATGGTTATGATGCCGTAGGTATATGTCCAGATGTCACTGCCCTCTCTCAGTTAAATGTAGACTGCTCTGGATTTAAGGTCTATGTAGAAGCTGACTCAAACGTCGAACTAGTTACGATAGACGGACAAGAATATTGGGTCGTCAGTGGCTTAGACGATGCCGGAGGCTTTAATAATACAATACCCCCACCATCTCTAGCTCAAACAGGCGCCATCCAAAAATCATTTTTTATTCTCGGATTATTGCTTGTATTAACCTCTACGGTTCTAAAAAATGAAGAATTTTTCCAAGCACATTATGTGAGATCATAATTTTTATGAAGCTTAAGAAATTGATTACTATATCAAGCGAAACAGTTCATAAAATGCCGCCTGACCTGAAGAAGAAGCTTAGTTCTACAAAAGAATCGATAGAAATCTGGGAAGACATCACGCCGCTGGCGCGCAACGAGTTTATTTGCTGGGTGGTGTCTGCCAAAAAACTAGAAACACGGGAACGACGAGTTGAAAGGACATTCGAAGAACTTGTTTTAGAAGGCAAACGCCGCCCCTGCTGTTGGGCCGGCTGTCCCCACCGCCTAGCTCCGAACTAGTCGTAGAATTGCAAGTAAAATAACAGACCCAACTACAGCAACAAATAAACTATATACATTGAAGCCAGTAACACTGTCCCCGCCAAGTAGATTGAATACAAAACCACCAATGAAAGCACCAACAATACCAACGATGATATTTGTGATCACGCCTTGTCCATCATCTGATCCAATAATTTTTGAGGCTATCCAGCCTGCTAATGCACCCAAGACTAACCATAATAATATTCCCATACTCAGACCCTCCTAGTTATTAATGATTCATATTATACAGCAAAAAAAATAATATCACATTTTGCTAGTGCATATGTTTGGCTCGGTGTCGGGTTGTTCAATGTTGTAATCTACGTAACAGGGATGTGTAGGATCGCGTCGGTCTTGCTGGAGCTCAAGATATGTTCGTCCAGCACAAGCAGACATTAGAAGTCCGTTCCAAATAAGTCCAGCTCCTATAACCTTTCCGGTAATACCTAAATCACCCAAATCAACCACTTCCATGATAACTCCTGCGGTCGTTAGGCCAACCGCAACAGTTGCATTAGCTATCGTCTGATGTCTGTGATCATCTCCATAGTAATCACCAAAACGATCCCAAAACCATTCTCCTGGTGTTCGGCGGTAATTATGGTGAGATTGGTTTTCCGATTCAATCATTATTTAAGTATAACAAAAAGAGGCATTTCTGCATGGCAATTTCAGACAGGGCTTCTGCTTTGGATGAAATACAAAAAAGGTGTTATCATTTATGTAACACATTTAAACATCAATACTAAGTAATGAATTGGGGGGATATGGAAGAAAATAAGTTATCAAACAAGCAGACATTTAGGCTAGATTTGCGCATAGTTTGCGTTTTGCTTTTGCTAATAATTGCCAGCATGTTAGCAATTTGGCGCCCATGGGATACTGCATCAAATGATTCAAATAAAATTACTGTTACAGGACAAGCTACAATCAAAGCGGAACCCGATCAATACCAATTTAACCCATATTACGAAAAAGATACCATTGCTGATATAAGTACTCTAAACGATCAAATTATTAAAAAACTAAAAGAGTTGGGTGTAACAGACGCTCAAATAAAAAACAATGCCAGCCAATACGGTTCACCAGAAATTTACTACTCGGTGCCTGTTGATGGTAAAGAAAAAACAACTCTTAACTTAACTATTACGTTGACCGACAAAGACCTGACTCAAAAAGTTCAGGATTATCTTTTGACCACCAACCCCAAAGGCAGTATTACACCGTCTTCGAGTTATAGCACTGAGAAACAAAAAGAGCTAACAGACAAAGCCCGCGATGAGGCGATTGCTGATGCCAAGAAAAGAGCCGATAAAACCGCGGGTGGGCTTGGTGCAAAAATTGGCAAAGTTCTCGAAGTTAGTGAGGGGCAACAAGACGGTGGAGTTTATCCGCTTTTGGATAAAACGTCGCAAGATACTCCAGTTTCCTCGGGCAGTGAAGGCATGGACAACTCAATTTCAATTCAACCTGGTGTGGATGAGTTTAGCTACACTGTAACGGTTGTTTTTGCCCTTAAGTAATTTGCAAACTCACGTGCGAGCAAAATACAAAACAACATCTTGCAACTATTCTTTGTCGAGGTTCATCGGAAAAAATGATTAGAACAAATTTACAACTGCCAGGTCACAGGAAGCCTGCCCACAAATTGATAATCCCCAAATAAAGTATCTGTTACTCCTTTAGCTTCGCTTCCAAAAAGCCAAGAAGCCACTACACCATCCCACTCGGCAGTATAATTTTTAATATCCAATGGTCTGCCAGCGACTATAACTACCACAACTTTTTTACTTTTTGCTTTTACTCTTAGTATTGTTAACAAATCTTCTGCACTCAAGCTCGGATTTGCATCATCTCCCCAACCTTCGGCGTACGGTTTTTCACCCACCACTGCAATTCCCACATCAGCCAGAGGTTCCCCTGTTAAAAAATTTCCGTCCTTGTCATATTCGACTTTTGTATTTTTTGAAACAGTATTTTTTATAGCTTCTAATATCGTCGTCCCTTCAATTCCATAATTACCATCAGTGCCTTGCCACTCGGTAGTCCACCCGCCTGCCTGCCGACCCAAATTATCAGCAGACGACCCAGCAACAATAATTCTCGATGCATTTTTAGATATCGGTAATGCAGAGTTGGTATTTTTAAGTAATACTTGGGATTTGCGAACCGCTTCTCTCGCCAATGCTCGGTGTTTGGCACTACCCACAACTGATAGCCCTTCTTTTGTTGGCTCAGGTCTATCAAATAAACCCGCTTTAAATTTTACGCTTAAGATTCTTCTTACCGCATCGTCCAGACGCTCTCTACTAATATCGCCGCTTGCCACCGCTTTTCGCATATTATTTATAAAGTCTTTGTACTCGAATGGCGTCATTACCATGTCTACACCAGCATTTATAGATTGAACTACTGAGTCATATCGATTAGGGGCAACCTGGTATACGCCGTACCAATCTGAAACCACAAAACCAGAAAACCCAAGTTCGCGCTTTAAAACATCGCTTAAAAGGTATTTATTCGAAGTATTCATTTTTCCATTCCAGGTAGCTGTATTTACCATAATTGTCTGAACTCCTTCATCTACCGCTTTTTCAAACGGAGCCAGATGAACTTTTCGTAACATGTCTTCATTTAAAGTGATGTTACCTTCTTCAATTTTAAAATCTTTATTGCGCGAAGTACCATATTGCATAGCTCCCCCTCCAACAAAATGCTTAGCAGTAGCAATCACATTAAAATATCCGTTTGAAGAATTTTGAGTTCCCCGAATATGAGCTGATCCTAATTTAGACACATTTTCGGTATTTGATCCAAACGTTTCAAATGTTTTGCCCCAACGGGTATCTTCCACTACATCTAGATCAGGAGAGAAACTCCAATAAATTCCCGTTGCAGCTAATTCTTGGGAAGTAGCTTCGGCTACTCTTTTTACCAAATCAGAATCATGAGTTGCACCAAGCCCCATCTCATGAGGAAAAACCGTAGCCCCCAGTACATTGGCATGTCCGTGAACCGCATCAATGCCATATAATAGTGGAATTTTTAAGCAAGTATTTTTGGTTGTAGCTTGAAATTCATTTATCATTTCTAACCATGCTTCCGGGGTATCGATTTTAGGGCCCGAACCGCCTCCACTTAAAAGAGCTCCCAAATTATACTTAGAAATTTCATTAAGATTATGAATACTGTCCTTCTCAATAATCATCATTTGCCCAAATTTCTCTTGATCATTCATTTTGCCCAATAAGTTATCTACTCGATCAGAAATGGGCAGAGTGGAGTCTAAATATGGCGCGTCGTTTGTCTTGCAGCGTGCGTCGGATAAATCCACTGTTGTTACTTCCAATCTATTTATCAATTTAACAACGAAAAAAATAGCCAAGACCGTAAGAAGATATAGCAAAAAACCTATCAGGATTACTTCTTTATTTCTTTTTATATATGAGAAACTCATAAAATATTTTTATATATTTCTTCTAAGGTTTTACATTTTTCAATTTTCACTTTTTCCAACTTTCTTAAATTGCTGATTCCATTATATCAAATATATCTACGATTCAATTGCTCGCCAATTAGTAGCCTATAGTCCGACATGCAGGTCACGGACTAGTAGTAAGTATTGCGTCATAGACCATGTGCATGTATGTATCATGTGCACTCTTTGCTTTATTGAGGAAGTCATCTCGTTTCAACCACTCATATGACGAATGCTCCCAGCTTATGGTTATCTTAGGTTTTTTATTCAATTTGGTTATGAATAAATAATAATGAGTACCATGTAAAGAATAATCTGAACTCGAGTAAATCTCCTTAGCCTCATTGTCGCCTATGATTACACCTATTTCTTCTTGTACCTCACGTAGCATTGTTTCTAGTACAGATTCACCCTCTTCCAAAGTACCTCCCGGAAGGTCTGGATCATTGCCAAAAGTGGGATGATCGGTTCTATACAGCATTAGATAATTGTCATCTTTATCAATGATGACCAATTTTGCAACTTGCTTCATAGCTGTTGATTATAACAAAAGCCCAGTAGCCTGAATACTTACCGGACTTTGAATCACGTATTCATGCTCGGCTCTCCGAAGTTTGTAGACTTGTGGTTAAAAACTACCTTCTGAAAATGCTTATTGTGTATAAGTTTAGTAAGATTTTGCCGCGCCGTCTTTTACCGCTTTTTCGGCATTGTCTTTAGACATCATTGCACAAACAGTTGTCCCACACTTCTCGTGCTTCCCTTTGGCCATGAAACCACCTTTTTTAGTTTGGTGAATCTCTGGTGCTGACAAATCGACGCCTTTTTCCTTACATTTAACGCAATATCCTGTAATCATATCTACCTTTCTTCAAATTGATGTTTACTATCTAACCTGTTGTACTATAACACTTTTTCAGGACCCCAATCCTTTATGAGCCACTTCGGTTCAAATCAGCCCCAATAATTCACAACTTAAAAACCCAGCTACTGCTGGGTTTTTAAGTTGTGGCTCCGGAGGTCGGATTTGAACCGACAACCCTTCGATTAACAGTCGAATGCTCTACCATTGAGCTACTCCGGATCATGGGATTTGACCGCTAAATTATAACCTATTCAACAGAGAATATCAACCGATCTAATTGTACAAAAAAAGAATTTTAGGGCGTTATTTTTACTCCATTTTTCTGAAATCTTAAGAAGTGTAGAATGCTATCATAGAGACATGGCAAAAAAAGATAAACTTGCAAGCATTGGTGATGTAGAGCGGATTGTAGATAATGCAATAGAAACTAAAGTTAGACGTATCGTCAGCGAAGCCCTTAATGAAGCTGTAAAGGATTTAACAACGGTAATTACTGATCTTGCCACTCAAATTGATATCAGATTTAGGGTACATGATGATAGGTTTGACAAAATTGATGAAAGATTTGACGGAGTTTATTCAATTCTTGACGGCATGTCGAAGAAGATCGACGATAATCACATAGAGCAAATGGCTTTAACTTCTCAAGTTGACCGCCACGACCGTTGGATTAATAAAATGGCAAAAAAGTACGACGTTAAATTACTGGCTTAGTCGCATACCTTTTGTGTGTTACTAGCTTTGGGCGCGTTCCACAGCTCGACGGAGGAGTGCTCGAGATACTAATCGTGGAAGAACTAGTGCGCTGAGTTTATTCTTGAGACCATGAACTGCTACTACTTTGCCTTTCATGGCAGACAAGTATCCATAAAGAGCTACATCATGTGCAGTGGGTAGTTTCCCGCTGAAGATTCCGCTTCGGCTTGCGTTGGCCTGTTTAGCAAAGTTTGACTGTGTCGGTCCAGGGCATAACGCTGTAACCGTTACGCCTGTTCCTTTTAGCTCTTCTGCGATCGCTTCGGTAAAGCTTAGTACGTAAGCTTTGGTGGCGTAGTAGGTCGCCATGCGTGGTCCTGGAGCAAATGCAGCCGTGGATGCAACGTTTAATATGTGGCCACTTCCCTGCTTTTTCATTTTAATACTTGCTAGCTGTGACAATCTGGTCAAGGTTTCGATATTTAGATCAATCATTGCTTCAAGTTTCTTCCAATCTGCTTTGTCTATATCTTCAAGATCCCCGAAGCCAGCATTGTTGATGACAAAATCGATATCTCCTTTGACATATTTCCAGACGTGATCGGCCGAGCCTTTGGTAGATAGATCAACTGCAACTGTGGTTGTTGTGGTTGGTAGTGTCTTTGCAACCTTGTCTAGTTCTGACTTGTTCCGGGCAACCAGAATGAGATCATAATCATTAGCTGCAAGTATTTTTGCAAACTCTAAACCTATCCCGCTCGATGCTCCTGTGACTAGTGCAATCTTATTCATAGTTTGATTATCCCATGCAATTGTTCAAGATTAAAATCGAAAGTAAATTCGTTTGTGAAAATGATATAATGCTAATGTAAATTAAAGGAGTATGAAATTGAAAGAAATTAAGAAGTTAAATAACTCAGGCAACACAATGGTGGTAGCCGCCGTTATTGTCGTTATACTAATAATTACAATTGGAGCGTATGTTTTACTAAATAATGATGAAGTAAGCGCACCTTCGACTTCTAATGAAACAGTTTCAGAACAAACAGATGAATCATCAATGTTACAAACCGACGTAGCGCAACTTTCAGCAGTTGGTGAATATACTGGTTCCGGGGAAGCTACCCGGACATTTGATCTAGCGGGACCAAAGTTTTTTCATGATGTGATTGCGAATATTCCCGATCCAGCAGAGGGAAAATTCTACGAAGGATGGCTTGTTAATAATGGTAAATTCTTTTCAACAGGTAAGTTAGAAAAAAATGGTGAGCAATACATACTCAATTATGTCGGTGACAAAGATTATCCTGACCACAATTTAGTTGTAATTACAGAAGAGACTGAAGCCAACGGCCTCGACAACAAACCTGAGGCACATGTCTTAGAAGGAAGCTTCTAGAGAAGCCTAACGGCCCCGATATTTAGCGGGTTATATCTGCAGTTTTGCGATCGAACTCACGTTTTTTGATGGTTTGACGTTTGTCGTATTCGCGCTTACCTTTTCCGGCAGCAATGCGGAGTTTTATGTAGCGACTCTTCGTCAAGAATTCTAACGGTACAAGAGTTCTTCCCTGTTCCTTTTTTGCAATCATTTGTTTTATTTCTTTGGCTTTTGCTAGAAGTTTACGTGTACGAGTTTTGTCTTCGATCTTGAATGTTTTAGTATCAGAAATCAAAGAGTTGATGAGCCAGAGTTCACCATCCTTAACAGTAACGTAAGAGCCTTGCAGTGAACCTTGATTCATCCTGAGTGCTTTCGTCTCTTTGCCAGTAAGTTGTAAGCCCACCACAAAACTATCCTCAAGCTGATAATCAAATTTTGCTCGACGATTTACAATTCTGCCGCTGGTGGACTTCTTCTTTTTAGCCATAACTGTAATTATACAATAATACGAAGATATTAACCATAAACAAATTGCATAAAACCCCACAAAATGGTACAATATGTGGAAATGAGTAATCCAATCTTAAGTTTAGCGTCAGATGCCAGAGCCGAATTTGAAGCCCAAGGTTTTTTGCAAAAACCACTTGGTGAATTTGATTTTCCAAAAACACAACTTTGGACATCAGCTGCCGGGCCTGTGCTGTACTCGGTTTATGGTGATAAGTCGGCAGAAAATCTAGTATTTGCATCTATGCCATATGGTAACGATCTTGATTCACCAAATATGCAACTTCGTCTCCAAGCCCAAGCGATAGCTCTACCGGAAGGAAGTTGTGTAATAGGTGTTCAAGAGGTTTCACCAAGCAAACTCCCACTAGATAAAAACCAATACAAAGAACTAAAGTCTGGCTCAATGCTTCCGTTTGGTCAAAGATTACTTGGTCTTATTGAGGGGCTTAGACCATCGCATGATCAAAGAGTTAGTTTGTATGGTTTTTCTATGGGCGCCGACATAACTGCCGAAGCCGCTGACTATGCGTTATTTGATGAAAATGGTTCTAATGTACAAATAGATAACATCGGTATATTCGAACCTGCTCGAGTTGAAAAAAGATCTAGAGGAAAAGTTCTAGGTGCGTTTTCAAACTCTGGTCCTGATTTGTATGAAAATGTTGTCACCTCAAACTCCCAGGCCTTGAACGAGCATTATGGCATTGATCCTAACGCCGATCAAGAAACAGAGAAAAAGGCCTTTGATAAACGAATTGCAGCCAAAGTAATAAAAGCTTCTATCGGTCATCCGGTCAAAAATCTGGTTTTGCTCAAGGCGTTTACAAACGATGAAACTTCTAAAAAACTACATAGAATTACTGCCAAAATTCACCCGACTATAATGGGCGTGACAGTCGGTCGAGCCAAGGACTCAACTATTACTAGCAATTTAATCTTTTCTTTCGGCCTTGCAGCCGAAGCATATGTTATTCCAGGAACTCATGCTATCGCAGATGACCTGGCTGTTTCTGCTGCGATGTTAGCAAAAACCGTTGGACTTTAGTTAGTTTGTCCCGAGAGATCTTCGATGGCGCGCTTGCCTTCATTCCATAGGTTTGGGTCGCCATTAACTTTACGCCAATACCACCACTCCACTCCCCAAATATCTAAAGTCTTAATTCCTGTGTCCACTGCGTATTCAATTCGGCCGTACAGTTCGTCTGCTGGTAGCGACTTGTCTTGTTCTTCTATTGATGCATCCTGAAGCGAGATCGGTGCCCACGCCTCTGCTTGTAGCTCATGTATGAATGTGTTGCGGCCAGTAGTTATCTCAGCGCCAGCAGCCAAAAATGCGTAGTACCATGACGGCAAAGGATACTCAAAGTAACGTTTTGTAACGGTGCCGTCCCAAACCCGTTTATAGATCGAAGCGGCATTTAAATCACCCAAAGGTTCGTTGATTGGCCAGCTCGGCGTTGCGTTATTACTCCTAGAAACAATCAGTGGTTTTTCTGAGTCGAGCGATTTGACAAGTGCGAATTCACGCTTTAGTCGCTCAATGTCATGATCATCACATTCGCCAAATGCTGACAATAAGAACTCGTTCTCTAGTTGGTAACTAATCGTGGCACGTCGATCCTTGTAACGATTAACGGTCTCTGTTAAGAAGTTGTTTAATTTTGGTTCCCAATCACTCGGTGCCAAATATCGAGCCCAGGTTGGCATGTGGCATTCTGGCCAACGTGGTTGGCGTAGCCCGATAGATAGTGTTACTTCCCCGCCATAATCTTCGATCATATCGTATTGCCAATCAAGTTCAGAGAAATCAAAAGTCCCCTCATCTTTTTCTATGATGTCCCAATAGCTAACTAACCTGATCCTTCTTATACCAAGATCTTCAAGCAAAGCTCTGAGAGTTTCTTTTTCATCGAGCCCAAACGAACGTGCGTAACTTGGGATAAACGACGCACCAAGCACTACTGGCTCGTCGGCGTGTTTGTCGATGTACCATTGTGCAATTCCGTACATTGATGAAATTGATACAAATATTACCCCAACGATTACGATAAATAGTTTATTCCAAAAACTACGAGCCCAAAAAGACGAAATTACATGTTTGATATCTTTTGGTGATTTCTTCTTTTTTCTAGTCATTGTTGTTACCATTGAAGTACTAATGAAAAAAGCAAAAGCACTTTCTGTATCTATAGTTATACCAGTTTATAACGACGAACACCACCTTAAGCAATGTTTAACTTCTATATCCGATCAAGTGGTAAAACCCGACGAAGTAATTGTAGTTGATAATAATAGCTCAGATTCCTCGATGTCAATTGCTAAGGCATTTAGCTTCGTAACTATTGTAAAAGAAAAAGATCAAGGAGTAGTTTTTGCTAGAACCAAAGGATTTAATGAAGCGAAGTCAAAAATTATTGCCAGAATTGATTCAGATACAATTTTGCCAAGAGATTGGATAAAACGTGTGAAGCATTTTTATGGAGATGACAAAAATCTAAACAAAGGTTTGACAGGGGGCTGCTACTTTTACAACGTTCGGCTACGTAACCTAGTAGGTTGGTTCCAAACAAACATTGCCTTTCGGTTTAACAAGGTTTTGCTCGGTCACTATATTCTGTTTGGGTCTAACATGGCATTGCCAAAAAAACTTTGGGATGAAGTAAAAACAAAAACGCATTTGTCGACAGAGATTCACGAAGATCTTGATTTGGCTATTCAAATTCACCGAGCAGGACATCAGATAATATTCGATTCAAAATTAACTGTAGGTATAAAAATGCGCAGAGTTCGTTCAGACCATGGCGAGCTTTGGAAGAATCTGATGCTTTGGCCAGAAACATTAAAAGTTAATGGGCTATGGACGTGGATTTTTGGTTGGTTAGGTGCAGTAGTTTTATGGACGCTCCAGCCCCTGGCGCTATTTAATGAATGGTTTGCAACAAAAATATTGCGAAAAAAATCAATCACCGAGAACTAAACTATTCGGGGTTGGATGTGAAACCACCATATTCATTTTTTAATGGTTTGCATCCAGCCCAGAGTCCTCTGTTGTTATCGCGGGCTGAGTTTTGCTTTTGTACGAACTCCTCCATTTTTTGGAATGGAAAGCCGACGTATGCAAAACCGTATCCATTTTCGATTAGTTTAGCGTTTAGAAGTGTTCCGTCAGGTAAATACACGTAGCGAAGGAGCCGATCATAACGATCACGGTTGGTATTAGTTGGGTCTGCCTCCAGCTTAACCGGCCCATCTCCTATTTGTTGTTTTGTAAATTCCGACGCAGCTTTCCCAAAACATTGAACAGGCTTTCTGGGATCCTTTGTCTCTGGCGTATCAACTCCAATAAATCGAATAGTTTCTTCCACTCCATCCATATCCACAACAATTGTGTCGCCATCATCAATCTTGATGACTTTGTATGTACCGGCCACCAGCGGCGGTGGCAGTTGTTCGTCCACCTGTGGCCCAACCATGTAAATTAACAATAAAATAACTAAACCAACCCCAATCCGTAGTAATTTTTTCTTGGTTCGTTTAGTCATGCAGATTAAGCTTGGTTTTTAGATACCCCGCGGTTACATCCTCGCCGACTAACTCAATTGCGTTTTCGTCTTTCGTAGGTTCTTCTAATGAGTCACTTAATCTATGAAAGTCATCATGGTGCATGTCACTGAGCGGCCGGGTATCTTGTTCATGTGCATTTTTGGTGGCTCGTTCGTATGCTAATTCTTTCTTTGTTCTTATCCAAAGAAGCTTAACTTCGGCATTGTTTTTGTCCGCAATGCTTCGCAGATGATCGCGGTCGGACCGATAATTGAAACTAGTATCAAAAATTACATCTACGCCTTGAGAGAGCAATTTGTCTGTATGTGCATTCAACTCATCATAAAATTCTTTGTTTTCTGCATTACTAAAAGTTGGTTTGCCATATCTACTGACTCGTTCTTGATCTGCCCAGATGTGCGCTGCATCGGTTAGTTCCGCGATCATCCGCGAAATCATCGTCTTCCCTGCTCCCGGATATCCTACAAGTAAAAATAAAATCGGCTTCTTCATAGTTACAGACTACCTGTAATATCAACAAAAATCTAGCTGACGATATGTCTTTAAAAACCTAAAGATATTCGAGTTTGGGCACTCGTCGATAGACTAGAAGTCAATACCGGGGTTGGCTATGAACTTATCATCAAAATGATGCTTCAACTTCGTCATATTGGTTGCAATGTCGGTTTTGGGAACTAGATTTTGTGGAAAATCACGTCCCGTTAGGCAAAGTGAAACTTTGTTTTTTGCAAGATCAATTAAATCTTCAAGTTGTTTTTCTGTAAGCAAACCATCGTGCACAGAATTGTTGATCTCGTCGCAAATTACCAATTGATATTTTTCTGACTTTATAGCTTTGATTGTTTCGGCCAATGTTTCTTCGGCGGCTTGTTTGTGTTCTTTTGCGGAAACATCCTTAGCACTAATTTCTCCGGCATTGTAAAAACCTTTGCCACCTTTGAAAAAATAGAGTTTCTCTTTAAATAACGGCTGAATTTGCTTGATGAATTTGTGTTCACCAACTTCCCAATGTTTAACAAATTGAATGTAGGCAACAGACCATCCGGTGCCTAGCGCTCGGGCCATGAGACCAATGCTTGCGCTAGTTTTCCCTTTACCTTCACCAGTATAAACAACAACTATATTGTCTTTTTTCTTGTAATCCTCAAAAGCCATTCGTTAATTATAACTTATGCAGCGTGATGGTCTTGACGAGGATTTAGTTTATGCATTTTTGCTAATGTATCTTTAGCGGGTAATTCAGGAAAATCCAACAAATCTCTTAAATCATAAAGCATGGCTGCAACAGCAACGGCGCGGCGCATCTTTATCTGATGGGAAAGCTCCGTGGATACTCCGCCAGGAGTTCGGTCTTTGATGATCTTTTCTGCCTGATCATATAACATTTGGGTTGATGGATGTTGGTCTAAATATTCTTCAATCTCATCACCAAAATCAACAGTGTTTTCAAGGGTAATAAGCCTCGCAGCGGCAACATTACCAATTTCTTCTGGGTTAATTGTGAGGTGCTCATCTAACTCATGTGCTAAATCACGTGGTATGTGAGTTGCAAATTCTTCAAAATTAAACTCTCTAGGCTCTTTCTCGTGTAAAATATCCATACTAGTATTTTACAGCGTGTAGCGTAGCGGTACAATGTAAAAACACCACATTTTGTGTGATTTTTGTCACAAGGAAGCGTTTTGAGGTGTCTATTTCTTCTTTTTCTGCAAAGATTCGTCTATTTTTGGTTTATCGAAGCCAACAATAATATCGCCGTTGTCCATGTCGATTACGGGGACAGCGAGCTGGCCTGTATTCTCCAAAACCCATTTGCTTGCCTCGTGATCCTGAGTTAGATCTTTTTCTTTGAATTTTACGTCTTTGGTTTTGAAATACTCTTTAACTGCGTGGCAGAACGCGCAGGTTGGTGTTGTGTAAACTGTTATCATATTGATCCTTTCACTTAATATTTTACCCCAAGCATTAGCGAGTCGCAACGTTTGGACGTTATATTTAAGTATACACTAAAACATCAAAGACCATCGAGTGTGACATATCTCACAAAAACACTTGTATTATCTCTGTAAAACTGATATATTGACAAAGAAATGAAACCGGCCGCCAAAACGACGACCAAAACTTGCTGGAGGCATGAATGTTAGCCTCTTTTTTAAAGACCTTTGCAAAATCTGATATTCACGTATCACTTAAAGCAGAAAAACTATTTGATATTGGTCCGCTAACAGTCACAAACTCTATGCTTTACGGCTTAGTTATTTCGATCTTAGTGGGAGTTGTTATGATTGCTTCATCGAAGCGTATACGCATAAATGCTCGAAAAGGCTGGGCGTCAATTGTAGAAATTCTTATTGAATTTGTGGTTGACCTCTGCGAAGGAGTTTTTGGATCCAGAAAGAAAGCGGTGAAATTTGCACCGTTTTTTGCTGTATTCTTTATTTTTATCTTGTTCAATAACCTCGCTGGCGTACTCCCTTTTGTTGGCGCATCCGTAACTATTGGTGAAACTCCACTATTTCGACCATTCACCGCAGACCTGAATGGAACCATAGCGATGGCTGTCTTTGCAATTCTACTAGTACAATATCTTTCAATTCGTGAACAAGGTGGTCTTGGGCATTTAGAGCATTACTTTTCTGATAAACCACTTAACCCAATCAACTTCTTCATTGGAATCTTAGAAGTATTTGGTGAGTTTACAAGAATTATGAGTCTCTCGCTTAGGTTGTTTTTAAATACTGCTGTTGGAGAAATATTGATTGCGGTGTTCGCATCGATTATTTTATCTAGCGGAAGAACACCGCTTTCGATTATTCCGATAATTCTGTTTGAAGCGTTAGTCGCCGGGATCCAGGCCTACGTCTTTACCGTCCTTTCTGCCACCTACTTGGGTCTGGCCATCGCGCACAGCGATGAGCATGAAGATGAACATCATGAAGAAATAACTGCAAAGGTCGAGGCAGCTAAAGCATGATGGTACAAAGTTCAAACAAGGTAAATCAAAGTCGGGTTCTATAGCTTACGGGCTGTAGCGCACGCACATAAGGAGAATTTATGTTACCACTAACAACATTTGCAGCTGAAGCAGTTGACAACAACCCAACCATGGGCAAGGCGATGATGCTTGGAATGGCATTAGCTGCCGCAGCAATTGGTTTGGGATGGGTTGGTTCAAGCTATATGAAGGCTTTGGGCCGAAATCCAGAAGCTGGAAAAGCAGCATCTCAGATCATCATCATCGCGGCGATGATTGAAGTTACAGCTTTGCTTGCGTTCCTACTAGGCGCATTCCTTCTAGGATAATTTCATGGGGAATTGCTTTGTTGGAGCCTGCATTTCGGACTCAAAGCATAATAAATACGTTTCGTCCGAAGCCTCGGCTCCGCCTAGCACTTCCTTCACGAAATAAACCTAGATAAACGTATAATATAAAAGGAAAAGATGGATTTAATAACAAACGTACAACCAATAATCGCAGCTGCTGAAGCAGAATCAGAAGGCATTGCTGCGCTTGGTTTGGATCCGTTGGCAATACTTGCTCAAACCGTCACATTCGTTGTGCTCTTCTGGATTATCAAGAAATATGCTTTAGACGGCATTGTAAAAACTCTTGAGAAGAGACGAAAGACAATTGAAGACGGTGTAAGGCTTGGACGCGAGATGGAAGCCGAGAAAGAACAGCTTGACGAAAGAGTTGAAAAAGCTCTTTTGCAGGCTCGAAACGAAGCTGACAAAATAATTGCCGAAGGTCACCAAGAAGCTACAGCTATCATCAAAAAAGCAGAAAACGATGCATCAAGGAAAGTTGACGCAATGTTGGCTGAAGCAAAGGCGAACATTGATGAAAACATCGAAAAAGCTCGAAAGAGTTTAGAATCAGATATACGTGTGTTGATTGCTAGAGCCACTGAAGTGATTTTGGAAGAAAAAGTAGATGCAAAGAAGGATTCAGGTTTAATTGATAGAGCTATAAATAGAGTGAGGGCGCTTTAATGTCTAGGGCTTCTACGCGTGAAATCGCAACAGCAATTCGAGATTTATCAAAGTCTAATAAAGCTGGTCTAGCCGATGCAGTCGCTGCATACTTGGTTCAAGAACGAAGAACTAGTGAGCTTGAAAAGATAATGCGTGAAGTCGCAAACTTGAACGAGACAAAGGACGGGATCGTTGAGGTGGATGTTTCGAGTGCCTTCCCTATTAATGATAAAGTGAAGAGTGATATAAAACAGTTAATCAAAGAAGACAAAGTAATATTTAACGAATCAATTGATAAAAGTTTGATCGGTGGCGTAAGAGTAGAGACCAGAGAGAAATTTCTGGATCTGACCCTACGCAGTCGATTAAACAAGTTTAAAGCAAGGAGCAACTAACAGATATGAAAGATATTTCAGTAAAAGAGCTGAGTGCAGACGTACGAGATGCAATTAACAGCCTCAAAGAATCCCCAACCGTTGAAAACGTCGGTGTAGTAACGCGAGTTGGAGACGGCATTGCCTGGATCTATGGTCTAGCTGATTGTGGTTTCTCGGAAATGATAGATATTGAAGGTACAAGTGGTGACAAAGTTCCTGCTTTCGCACTTAACCTTATGGAAGACGAAATTGGTGCCGTGATCATGGGCGACGATCTAGACGTAAAAGCAGGCGCTAAAGTACGGCTAACTGGTAACGTATTGGAAGTTCCAATTGGTCCAGAGCTTGTAGGACGAGTAGTTGATCCACTAGGACGACCGCTAGATGGCAAAGGTCCAATTAAAACTAAGCAAAAAGGTTTGGTTGAACGTTCAGCCATTGGTGTTTTGGGACGAAAATCTGTGCACGAACCTATGATGACGGGAATTATGGCCATCGATACTATGGTGCCAATTGGACGTGGTCAGCGTGAGCTAATTATTGGTGACCGCCAAACTGGTAAAACAGCTGTAGCCATCGACACTATGATCAACCAGTACAAGCAAAAAACCGGCGTGATCAACATATACGTTGCTGTTGGACAAAAGCTTTCTAAGGTTTCAGCCATGGTAGAGCGACTTAAGCGTGAAGGTGTAATGGACCAGACAATAGTTGTTGCAACTTCTGCCTCCGACCCTGCCGCTCTTCAGTATCTTGCACCATATGCAGGAACTGCCATGGGCGAATACTTCCGTGACAACTCACAGCACGCTTTGATCGTTTACGATGATCTTACTAAGCATGCCGTTGCTTATAGACAGATGTCGCTACTACTTCGACGTCCACCAGGCCGAGAAGCTTACCCGGGTGATGTGTTCTATCTTCACTCAAGGCTACTTGAACGATCAGCCAAACTTTCAGACAAACTTGGCGCCGGTTCAATGACTGCTTTGCCTATTATTGAGACTCAGGCTGGTGACATTTCGGCGTACATCCCTACAAACGTGATCTCAATTACCGATGGACAGATCTTTATGGAAACAGACCTATTCAACCAAGGTATTCGACCAGCCATCTCTGTTGGATTGTCAGTATCCCGTGTTGGTGGAAATGCCCAAACAAAAGCCGTAAAGTCAGTTGCAGGAAACCTTCGACTGTCATTAGCACAATTCCGAGAGTTAGCAGCGTTCGCGCAGTTTAGTACCGACCTTGACCCAGAAACGAAACAACGAATTGAGCGTGGTCAGCGATTGACAGAAATGCTCAAGCAACCACAGTACTCACCTTTGAGCGTTTGGGAGCAGACTGCCCTTCTTATGGCCGCAAATGAAGCCAAGTTTGATGCAATTTCTATTGACAACGTAAAGCCGGCTGCAGAAGCACTACTTTCGAAGCTAGGCAAAGAAAACAAAGCCGCAATGGCTGACTTAAACAAGGGTACAAAACCAGATGAAAAAGTCACAAAGCTCATCCTAAGTGCTGCCGACTTAGTCGTCAAAGAATATACCAAGAAAGATAAAACTAATGGCTAGTACACAACAACTTAAAGGCCGAATTAGATCTGTTAAGAATACTAAACAGATTACTAAGGCTATGGAGCTAGTGGCTGCGTCAAAGATGCGACGTGCTCAAGATGCCGCTGGTATGAGCCGAGATTACAAAAATCTGGCCGCACAGATATTGACCAGACTTAGAGAGCTTACCGACGTGGATGCTCACCCACTTTATAGACAACGCAATGTGAAAACACGGCTATTGGTAGTGGTTACATCAGATCGTGGTCTTGCAGGTGCATACAATTCAAATATTTTACGTAAACTTACTACCGAGCTAAAAGAAGATAAGCGTGGCGGAGTTCAGTCAAAACTTATTGTTGTTGGTAATCAAGCAGCGAACTTCGCTAAAAAAATAAAAGACATCGAAGCTATTGGTGTCTACAAAAACTTCCCAGAAAAACCAACTGCAAATGATATGCGTCCAATCCTGAACACGATTATACAAAAGTATAGGGTTGGTTCATTGACAGAAAAAGAGATCGCAAAGGAAAAAGCAAAAATTATGAAGGCTCAAGAAATTGGATTCGATGTTGAGGAACTGACGCTTGATGGTGCCGTAGACGCCGTGGATGTTCTATTCACAGACTTTAAGTCAAGTATTGTTCAAGAAGTCAAAGTCGAGCGTCTCCTTCCTGTTGCGTTTAGCGATACAATAATCTCAGATGATTTAGAGCTGGCTATATTTGAACCATCGCCAAAAGTGGTACTCGATCAGGTCACAGAACGATTGATCGAAGTTCAACTTCATCAAGCTTTCCTTGAATCCCAAGCATCAGAGCACAGTATGCGCATGATGGCGATGAAGAGTGCGACCGATAACGCTAATGACATTATTGATGATTTAACACTAGAATTTAACACCGCCCGGCAAGCCGGAATCACCCAAGAACTTGCCGAAATCGTCGGCGGCGCGGAGGCCATAAAATGAGTGAAGCATATAATTTTGAGACTGAGTTTGCTGTTGAGTTAAATCAAAGACTTGACGAAGTGCTGCCTTTTGAGCCGTATGAACCGTCACGTCTGGACCATGCCCTGATAGCAGAAGAGTTTTTAAATGCAAAAGTTCGCTGGAATCATATGTGGGACGTTATCGACGACGAAGCCATTACCAGTAACCTGGTGCGTGACATGCGTTTTTGTCAGATTTATAAACAGTTTTACCCGGGCGCCTCCTCATTCTGTGACGATAGGCTCTTGAGACAAGAAGAACAACCAAATATCATAACTGTTGGTTCGTGGGTCTTAGCGAACTACGGATCTATGCAAGCAAGCAATGACGAACACAGTATTGGGGTTGCAACTGGTGAGTTCAATAGAAGCTTAGTGGTTACATATTGCCTAAGTATGAATATGACGCAGGCGCAAGCGCTCACCTATTTAAATTCAGCACGAATTTTTATGGACGAACTATTCGAAATTGACTTTATTTCTGAAGATAAATTGTTAAAAGAGCCTTTTATTACCTTTGGATCGGGTTTGGTAGGAGCTATATTTAGTGATGAAGAACAAGCTAAAGTAAAAGCTGATTGGGCTGTATTTTTGAAAGAAAACATTGGCAAGGTGAATCTTTTAGGTGAGAACGGTGAGGTATTGGACGATACAGTCTATTACTTAACTGAGTGGGCTAATATATGTTTTACATATTATAAGGCCCTTGGATCCTTCCCTGACCAGACAAAAAATTATTTTGGAGAAGAATATTTCGATTACGAGGTCGAAACAAGCGATTTTGCAGCTTTCGGCACCGATGCAACCTATTTTGAAGAAGTCCGACGAATAAGACTTGCCAAAGAAGTAGCGGAGGCAGAAAAATGCTAATGAAATTACCACGAGTACCAGAACATTTAGCGCAGACTCATGAACTTCGAAAACCAAAATCGATGTTCATAACAGGTGATATTGAGTCTTCGCATCAGATATGGGATATCTACAGTGATTTAAATGAAACCACCTTGTTTACTCATAATTGTTTGTTTTTTGCAAGCATGGAAACTTTAGTTATGACATTGCCATACGGCAAGGGCAAAAGACGTATTCGACAAGAACACCCAGGTAAACTAGCTGCTGGTATTGGATTGCGACCAGAGCAATCAACAGAAGCGATGTTTGTAGGACCAAAGTTGCGAAAAGTTAGCAATGAAGGACTTGTTTGGTTGGGCCGAGCCATGGCCTCTTCTCACATCGAACGCGTGTATTATCTTGACCCATCAGACGACGCAAAAGGTTTAAGCCACGTTGATGGCTTGGCCGATAGTCCAGATTTACGAGTTATTCACCACCCACTTGAAGTTTTTAGTCATGTTTCAGTAGAAGATGGCTCTGAGATCGGAGTTTTTGATCCATTGCCAGATTTTACTAAAGACAAGGTAACTACGGAGGACATAAAATGATATCAGAGCCGTTGAAATGGGAGTTGTTGTCTGAGAGTCTGGCCGTTGAATCTCTTGAATTTATTGGTGAACAGTTGGGCGATGACGTCCACGTTTGGCGCGTCTATCTCTTGAGATATTTACAAGCCGTGATTCATGATAGTATTGAGCTCGGAATTGGATTGGCTGAATTGCAAAGTTTTAGCGAGAAAGATTATCCACAGTTACCTGAACAATTCCAATCATATTTAGCGGGCGATGACGATGGTTACAAGAGAGCCATAGATGAAATTAACAGATTAAATCAAGGAGAAAAATGAGTACAAAACAAGCAAGTAAACCAGGCAAGATCACCCAAATTGTTGGAGTGGTTATTGACGTTGAATTCCCGGAAGGCAATCTTCCTGCGGTCTACAACGCATTAGAAATCGAAAAAAAAGAAGGCAAAATCACGCTAGAAGTTGCACAGCACCTTAGCGAATCAAGCGTTCGCGCGGTTGCACTAAGCTCAACTGACGGTCTAAGTCGTGGCACAGTAGTCACAGACACAGGCGATGCAATTAACGTTCCTATTGGAAAAGAGACTTTGGGACGAATGTTCAACGTTACAGGCGATCCAATCGATGGTAAGCCAGCACCAAAAGCAAAAACCGCTCCAATTCATCGTAAACCCCCTACCCTTTCTGAACAATCTGGAAAGATCGAAGTATTGGAAACAGGAATCAAAGTCATTGATTTGATTGCGCCAATCACAAAAGGTGGAAAAGTTGGTTTGTTCGGTGGAGCCGGTGTAGGAAAAACCGTTTTGATCACAGAGTTTATTAACAATATCGCTAAAGAACATGGTGGAACATCGGTATTTGCCGGAGTTGGTGAACGTACCCGTGAAGGAAACGACCTTTACTATGAAATGGAAGAATCAGGAGTTTTAGACAAGACTGCTCTTGTGTTCGGACAGATGAACGAACCTCCAGGCGCCAGGCTGCGGGTTGGACTTTCTGGTCTAACAATTGCTGAAGGCTTCCGCGATGAAGGTAAAGACGTTTTGCTTTTTATTGATAACATTTACCGGTTCACTCAGGCCGGCGCCGAGGTGTCTGCACTTCTTGGACGACTTCCATCGGCTGTGGGATACCAGCCAAACCTGGCTCAGGAAATGGGTAGCTTGCAGGAACGTATTACTTCAACCAAAACCGGTTCTGTGACGTCTGTGCAGGCTGTGTACGTGCCAGCCGACGACCTTACCGACCCCGCTCCTGCAACAACTTTTGCTCACTTGGACTCAACCATTGTACTTAACCGTGCATTGACCGAGCTTGGACTCTACCCGGCTGTTGACCCGCTTGACTCTAACTCAACGATTCTTGACCCAGAAATCGTCGGAAAAGAACACTACGACGTTGCGCGAGAGGTTCAAAGAATTTTGCAGCGTTACAAGGACCTTCAGGACATCATCGCTATCTTGGGCATGGAAGAACTTTCTGATGAAGATAAGAAGACAGTTGCTCGTGCTCGACGAATCCAAAGATTTCTAACCCAACCATTCCATGTTGCTGAAGTCTTCACCGGAAACGCCGGCAAGTATGTTTCACTAAAGGACACTATCTCCGGTTTCAAAGAAATCCTAGACGGCAAGCATGACGAAAAGTCAGAATCAGCTTTCTATATGAAGGGCTCAATAAAGGACGTAAAATAATGAGCATTGAAGACGGACCAAATACTGAGCCTGTAGTAGATATGACTACTTATACTCCTGTTGATGACCCGATTCTTGGCCTACCAAAGTTACAGCAAGAACCTTTGCTACCGACTTTTGGCAAGACGCCTTTAGATGATTTAATACAGATGGATGAAATTGGTAATGATTAAGTTCGAGCTTGTTACTCTTAGTGGAATAAAACATGATGGCGAAGTTTATGAGGTTCTATTGCCTACTCCAGATGGAACGATTGCCGTTTTTCAGAATCATATGCCACTTGTAAGTGTTGTTGCGCCAGGTGTAATTAAAGTACGTGAAAAATCAAATGACCCAGATGATTTTATGGATTCTTATGCCACGGCAGGCGGTGTTGTCGAAATTTTAGATAACAGTGTTAGAGTGCTGGTAGATGAAGCCGACCACAGTGATGAGATTAATGAAGCAGATGCCAAAAAAGCTTTAGACGAAGCGCATAAACTACGTTCGACAGCAAAAGATCAGATTTCACTTGATAAAGCTCAAAGCATGATCGATATGCACAATGTCCGTCTACAAGTTTCTAGCTTGAAGCATCGCAAAAGACGAAACCGAACCAAGTCAATTTAAGCTGCTTGAGTAGGATTCCCAAATAACTCCGCTTCAAACTGAATGTCTTGTTCAATAGTTCCACGTATATACTCATCTGTGGCCATGCCGGCAAGGAAGGCAAATTTAATTGCGTTCTGGGTCAATAAAGGCATTTCACCGTATCTACCAGAAACGAAGGCTAACGAAAGAGCATGTAGCTCTCTAGCTCTTTCTGGATTCGATTTTTGTAATTTCAAAAAAAGTTCTAAGGCAAACTCGTCATTCATACGTAAATCATGTTCAAGTCCACGAAACTCGACTACAAGGCTTGGTCTGTTTTCCGGTGTCTCTGCCATAACTAAAAGATACAACACTAAACAAATTGTGTCTGTGATAATTATCACACGCAATATGTAGCGTCATTGAAAATATTGTCTAGAGGTGATATAGTCTTTAGGTTATTATCAAAAGGAGAAAAATGAGTATAGAAGCAGATAGAAAGGATGTTGTAATGGATGTTGTTGATTTACAAAGATTTGGAGGAGTTGGCGTTGTCACTCCAACAGATTTATATACTGATGATCAAGTTACATTGGCAGTTGAGGAAGCTCAAAAACCAATTGCCGAGAATGTGGCTGTTTGTATTGATGAAAGACCAGCTGTTTCAGAGCAACCTGTGAGACCCAAAAAAGCAGGCGGAATGCTCACCGATATTTTTGCTGCCTCTGTTGTAGAAAGTCCAGTAGTTCCATTGGAAGTACATAAAAAAGGCGTAATTGCAGTCATGCGAGAACTAGCTAGTGTTTATGGACGTTTGGATATGCCTATTGGTGGGCATGGTGGAAGTGAGGCCTGTGGAGCGAGTGCAAATTTTGTACAGATTTCAAGAGATGCAGCCGATCAAGGTCCGCATTTTGTTGAAGCTGCAAAAGAAGACCTCGGTGACATATTTGATCAAACTGTTTGGGATGGGGTTGTTGCTGACACTTCACTATTCGCAGATGTACTCGAAAAAGCTGCAGGTTCTGATGAGGATTCAGATGAAGCTTGGGATCCAAAGAAATTCGAGAGCCTTGTTAAAACAGCTGCCGAGGAAGGCAGAGGAGTGTTCGAGGAATTGACTGGAGAAAATCTTCACTCAGATCTGGATCCAACCAATAAAAGACACGGTCATTGGGCTGAGGCCATTAAGAGGAATAGAAAACCCGGAACAAGCAATGATCGAGATCATTCCCCTATTGAATCTTTTCAAGTAGATGTTTGGAAGATTGCAGAAGATTCACAAAAGCTGGCAGTTGACGAAAAAGACTTTGCTAGACAATTGCATGCGGCAGCTTTGTTCCAATACGCTACAGCGTATCGTTTAACTTCAAAACAGCGTTTGGTTTAAGAATCCGAATCGGTGGTGTTAGCCTTTAGTATTCGTAGTTGTCGTTAAGATTGTAGTTTGAAGGCTGGGTATAATCGTAGTCGTAGTCTAAGTTGTAGTTAGTGTCATTCTGCGTATCGATTGTATCAATATCATCGGCATAGATTATCAGTAGTGCAGTTATCCCAGCGAATAAAGCTATGCACAGCGTTATAAATCCAACGATGAGCCAATTAGCCCAGTGTATTTTTGTTTTTGTGCCTGATTTTTGTGCTGCCTCCATTTGAGGATACATTGTAGAAACCGATGAAGCATAGATTGGCACAACTATTACACTCATTGTAAACTGACCAACTATGTTATTTACTGCGTTCTGAGAGAATATTTCAATTAAATGCCCTTTTGTGACTTTTCGAGTTAATTTAAATGCCCCCATAGCAGAAGTGTTGTATGCAAAAACTGGATACATGACATATGTGTATCTTGTTAGGAATCTAATTATTATTAATCCAAAGAAAGCCCCAACAATTGAAGCAATCCAGTAATTTGACAGCTCGCCAACGGCGTAAACTCCTAAACCCGAGGCACCAACCCAAAACAAATATATGCCAATCCAGATTAATGAAACCAATAGTAACGTGCCGAATTTGTTTATTACTGCGTTTAAAGTTTCTTTGAACGATGCCTTTTTCTTTAGATGTGTCCTATAGCCTGCATAGTTGGCCATTCCAGCCAAGAAGACGTACAGTAGCAAGATAAAAAATATGAATACACATGTTAATACCGCGGCTGCAACTGAAAATTCTTCGTTGGTTCCAGTCATTGCAGTTGATCCCGTAGTTTCTTCAGTTAAATATGACACCACAAACACAAAAATTAAGTACAAAACCACAAAGACTACAGTGCTTGCAACAAAAAACACGGCTGTTGCTGTATTTAATTTGAACATGTTAATAAAATTATTGAATACCACTAAAATTGGATTTGATTCATAACTAGGAACCATCTTTTTGGCTGCCTTTGTTGCTTTTTTAATTCCCACTATTCCCCCTCGATTAATTCTTTCTCAAATTTTATCACACCTGTCATGTTTTGAGGAAACTGACTGATATCAGCAAATTCAAGTTTTTGTATTTTTGCCCATACTATCTTTATAAGTTTTAGAATATTTTCTTCGGTTTTGTTGTCAAATTCAAGTTCTAAAGTGTTTATGATCCCATCAGTATCCGGGTCAACAAATTCTAGGTAAGCTTTATCAACCTTGTATCCTGCAAATCGATGGCTTTGCTCAACCAAGTATTTGTAAATGTAGAGTTGTTGTTTATACTTGTGTAATTTGATCGACGATTTCCACTTATCTTCGCTCCTTCCTGTTTTATAGTCAACAATGGTGATGGTTTTGCCCTGCTTGTTTATTATTAGCTTGTCAATTTTCCCTGTAAGGACGGCTTCTCCCAAAGTGATCCCGTCGTTATAAAAATTCTCTTCATGTTTATTGTCTTCGTGGAAGGTACTACTACGTTTGCTCAGAACTGCTTTTAAGCAAACTTCTCCGCGTTTTTTCAATAGTTTAAACTGTTCTTTAGTTAGCTGTTGTCTTTCCAGTTGCTGGTAGAATCTTTTTAGCAATAGATTTTCTGACGGAAGTTTGCCAGTTTCTGACAGTGTTATGTGTATCCACTCCAAGCAACCATGAATTACATTTCCATAAATCATATCTGCCGAACTAGGAGTCGGAAATCCTAGAATGTTTTCGATAAAAAATGATTGCGGTCCGCTGTAAACGACATCAATAAATTTGTTTAGATGCGACGGAGACAAACGATAGTTTTCTAATTTTGGTTTCAGCAATGCTCCTAAGTTCTTGATCTCGTTTGAATGTTTCTGAAACCAATACGGCTCTACATCCGAAAATTCAACTAGTTCCGACTTTCCATCTTTTGATTCAAGCAAACCGTCTAGGTATTTAACCGGATTCACTTTCTTACCAGTTATTGTCGATCGATGTGAGGAAACTCTTAAATTTGTTTTAGCTCGAGTCATTGCAACGTACAGTAATCGCAGGTATTCATCGTCAGAGTTTGAGTTGTTGTTTATGTGTTTAAGGTTTTCTGGCAAACTAATTTTGGAACTGAATGAGCGCTGGGAAGAACCCCATATCTCGTCAACCATGTTAATTAGAAAGACATGTTTATACTCTTTGCCTTTAGACTTGTGTACAGTTAAAACTTCCACTCCATTTGTTCCATTAACGAATCTGTTTGTATTCATGAGCTTAATACCAGCTGACTGATATTTTTCAACCACGTCAAGAAAATCATTTACGTATATTACTTGATTGCCACTGATTGCTCTGTCTTTTGCCTTAGATCTTAATAAACTAAGATCAGAAATTACGTTTACAAAATCTGTTTGTTTCTCTTTGTGGTATTTGAAGAATGGATTAGTATACCCATTTACTTCTTCTCTACCTATAAGAGCTTCAACAATATTTTCTATGGGTATCGTATTAGAACGATTTGAAAGCTCGATAAAAAAAAGTGCTACTTCAGAGAACTGTTTGGAGTCAATTATTTTCTCAGACCAATGTTTGTGATCCGCTTTCGTCTCCCATGCAAACTTCCAAATAGATTTTACATCGAAACCATAATGATCCTGCGAAAGCACTTTAGGCAATATACTATCAGCCATATCGAATTGTCTTGTACTCAACGCTTGCACTAGGCGCAGGCTGTCAAAAAGTTCAATAATAATAGGCTTCTCTAAAATGTCCTCGCGCCTTTCATAATTGACTGGAATATCTTTATGTTTGAGGTAATGCGTTATTTCTTCTAGGTATTTATGCTTTGGCGCAATCAGTCCGATTTGATCGGCTTTTTCGCCATTTTTGATTAGTTTTTGTATTTGTTTTGCAACATCGTTATATTCGGCTGCGTCATTGTCATACACGTTCCCCTCAATATTTGCGCCTGAACCGTGATGCGATTTGAAAGATTTATCTATATGCAAAAAAGAAGTAAGCTTTGTTTCGATTTGATCTGAAACTTGACCACTTAGGTTGATGATTTCCTGGAAAGATCGATAGTTGTCTTGTAATGCTATTACTTTCGTAGAGGGATAGAATTTGCTGAACTTCAACATGTGCGAATAATCAGCTCCCTGAAAAGTGTATATGGCCTGATCGTCGTCGCCCACGGCCATGATGTTTGGTTTTTCCTCAAGTACAGGATTATCTCCGAGCAGTCTGACAATCTCGAGCTGGCTAATGTTTGTGTCTTGGAATTCATCCAACATAATATACTGAGATTGTTCCTGGAGTGAATATTTTAGATCATCGTTATTCTGAAGTGCGTTTACTAGTAGCTGGATCATGTCGTCGTAATCGTATAAACCTTTTTTTCGAAGTTCTTTTTGATAATCGTCGTAAACTTTCGATAGCGCTATGAGTCTTTCGTTTTGGTAGCGCCCTTTGACTATATATTTTGCATTGTTATCTTTCTCTAACCATTTATTCTTCCACTTCGTGAGCAGTTTTGTATTACTTCTGTCTTCTAATGCTTCAGCCAGTTCAGAATAGAAAAATGCAGCTAGTTCGCCGTCAGATGCGTCAGATAAAAGCTTTTCAAAATACTCAAACGATTTCTTATCAACGCGAATAACTTTCTCCAGGTTCTTTCGGGTATTTTTACTTGTTTCATTTACGAAGTTCAGGTTATCTTTAGCAATCTTTTTTAGTTTTACAGGGCTAATAAGAGAATCTTTCATGTCACTAATGGAGCTTTGAATCTCTTTCGGAAAGCTTATGTATGCTCGTAATGGATTGTTGTATTCAAGTTTTGAAAGTAGCGTTACAATTAAATCATTTGAATCAATATCATCGATTGGTCTAGCCAAAGCCAGCTCTGGGAAATGCTGAGGATTATTCTGAATAACTTCAGACCCATAACCGTGGTAAGTACTAATCTTTACCTCATACGCAGCTTTACCAATAGTTTCAATCAGCCTTTGCCTTAGTTCGTTTGCAGCAGATTCCGAAAACGTTAAGCACAAAATGTTCGAAGGACTTACATCTGTCTTAAGTAGTATATTAGCAATTCTAAGTATCAATAGATGCGTTTTGCCTGTCCCTGGACCAGCAACTACAAGCAAAGGACCGTCAATAGAATCTACAGCATTCTTTTGGTGCTTATTTAGTAATTTGTATGCATTTTCAAAGTTGAGCATACATCATAATAACACAGATTGTTAGAACTGGGTCGATGTGTCTGGAGTCGTCTCTGTTGTGTCGGTCTTGGGTTTTTCTTCGGTTGCAGATTTGTCTTGGTTAATCGCGATTGGACCAACACTTATAATTTTATTATCTTTTTCACGGTAAATCACAGCTAGTTTTGCTTGAGTAAAAATCAAAATCTTGTCATCATTCTCTGCATTTGCAAAGAAAGGTTGATCGCCAAGTTGGGTTTTGTCTATCACAGTTGCAACAGCAGGTTCTTCGTCAGGGAGGTTGTAGAGCTCGGAAACTTTTTCTACTAGTCTAGAGTTCTCTTTCTTTGTAATTGAACTTGGGTCTTCACGAACTGCTTTCAGCTCCTTGTAGTAGTAAACAGCTGTGCCAGCAAGTGCTAGTAGTAAAAGTATTGATATAGCGATGAACAATTTCTTGCCTGAAATTTTACGTCGTCTTTTTGTTGCTTGCGGTTTACTGTGTTCTTCCATGAATTCTAGATTATAAGATCGCTCAATTAAAAGCAATACTAGTTTGTTAAGATTGCTGTCCAACTAATGGTTGTTTGAATTTTCCTGAGTATATTATAACGCCAGTATTCATTTCTTTATTATACAATGTAGTAATTACATAAGTAAGGAGAACTATGCCATATAAAAAAGCAAAATTGAAAACTCAAAAAAATGATGCAAGTGTGGAAAATTACATTAATTCCATCAAGAGTCCTAGTCGCAAGGAAGATTGTGTAAAAATAAATAATATTATGACTGAACTCACCGGCCAAAAACCACAAATGTGGGGTGCATCAATTGTAGGTTATGGAGAATTTACATATGTATCACCTAAAACTGGTCGATCTGGGGATTGGGTTGCAATAGGATGGAGCAACAGGGTTAAACAAATTACAATATATATAATGAATGGCTTTAAGGATTATGATGATCTACTTTCAAAGTTAGGTAAACACACCACGTCAAAATCATGTCTGTATATAAAAAGCTTAGATGATATCGATACGAAGATATTACAAAAATTGATTAAAGAATCATATAAAATAGTAACTTCCGGTGCTACATTTGAATACTAATTGTTCGTGGTACCAACTGATTATTTAACGATGATCAAAATTGATGAATTAGCTGGCTTAGTTTCGCTACTTGGTAGCTGGCCTACTTCCCCACCAATTTCATCTGCAATTTGTTTTGCCAACTGAGCATTATTACCGTTAAGGTCTACAACAGTTGTTTTTCCTACACTTGAAGCATCCTTGGCGTCTTCACGACTTATAATCGAAATACTTTCTGCGAACTTTTTGGTAAGCTTACTCTCGACATCGTCGTTGTTCCCGCCAGCGTTTAGTAAGGCTATGCCTACTTGGGCATTACCGTTGATTGCTACAGGACCTACGTTTATTAAACGGTTTTCTCTTTCTCTGTAAATAATGGCTTGGGCAGCTTTTGTATAAATTAAGACCTGGTCGCCATTTTCGGCGTTGTCAAAAAAATGTTGATCTTTTAACTGCCCGATATCTTCGATGGTAGCCAGTGACGGTGTTTCATCTTGGGGTAGGTTAATAAGCTTACTGACTTTTTGTACTATCGCATCTACCTGCTGCTTAACAACTATGTCTGGGTTTTCCTTAACTTCTTGATATTTGGTGTAGAAAAAATATGTTCCACCAAGCGATCCGGCGAACAACAACAATATCAGCACGACGTATATTAGATTCTTTTTTGATTTCTTCTTTTTCCTGAAGGGGCCTGAGCCATAGCTTGTTGGGTTTGCGTTATTGCTTGAAACGTTCTTTTTAGGATGTGAAGTTGTTTGTGGCTGAAAGTCTTGTATCATATTTTCTCTTTACCCTCTATTTTATAATATTAGTTTACTATATCTGATATCGTTTGGACAAGTGACTATTATACAAGATTACATTTTTTACTACTTTGAGATTATTGAACGATGCGCTTTAGATCGTCAATTTGTTTTTGCTGATCGTTGAGTTTTTGCTCGTATTCGGTAAGTATTCGATCATGCTCATCTACTCTCTGTGACAATGTTCTTAGTTCTTCTGTTATGTTTTCTAGTCTTATACCGTGATCTGCCAACTGCGTATTTACATCTTCAATATTTCCATTTTGTTCTTTTATGGCTTCAACTAAGTATGGTAATATTCCATCTTTGTTTAAACTTAGTGTTCCATCAGGCAAAGTTGATACTAGGTTTGGTAAAATCTTTTGAACATCTTGGGCAATAAAACCAGATACTGCTTCACCATCAGGTGATGTCTTCCAGTTGTATGTTACTCCACTGAGTTCAAGAATTTTATCTAATCCACCATCAATTGCAAGTATATTAGTCTTTAGTCTTTCGTCAGATACGCAGCTCCAGCCGCCACCCAGGGTATCTACTGTACAGGTTCCTGAAGTACCGGTGAAGGACGCTGGGGTATTGTCTGAAGTATCACGTACATCTAACCTGTTTGTTGGAGTCAAAGTTCCAAACCCAATCTTGCCTCCCATTACAGATAATGTGCTGGCTTGGGCTAGGGTGTAACCTGTATTATCTAGAGAAATACCGACTGATTGTATAGCCAGAGCCGATACCGTCATATCAATACCATATGCTGTTGATCCGTTAGCGGCCGCTGTGGAGCCTCTACCGAAAGCTGTTGAATAATCGCCTGAAGCCATATTGCAATATCCAAACGATGTTGAAGCTTGACCAGATGCTGTTGGTTCAGGCGCACTTATACCCGCACAATCAATAAAGTTAATAGTATTTGTACCAAAGGCTGTTGAATAATCACCACTTGCTGTGGTACCTGTACCAAATGAAGTAGCATTTCTCCCGGATGCTAATGTAATATCTCCAAATGCTGTTGATCCAGAACCAGAAGCCGTGGAACTACGGCCAAAAGCTGTCGAATAATCGCCTGAAGCCATATTGCAATATCCAAACGATGTTGAAGCTTGACCAGATGCTGTTGGTTCAGGCGCGCCTGCAGCAGCACAATCGATAAAGTTAACCGTATTTGTACCAAAAGCTGTAGAAAAAACCCCACTTGCCGTAGTACCGGTACCAAATGCAGTAGAATTTATTCCGGATGCTAATGATCCATCTCCAAAAGCTGTAGACCTATGTCCACTCGCTGTTGTGCCCGTGCCATAAGCTATAGAATGGTCACCACTTGCAATTGTGCCATTTCCAAGAGTTGTAGCACCGATACCACTGGCGACAGTACTGGTACCAATGGCTGTGGCGTGGTCGTTGGAAGCTAGGTTGTCAACACCAAAGGCCATTGTGTAATTTGCGCTGGCTACATTTGTATCGCCGATAGCATATGAACTTATTCCACTCGAGTCGTTGAAAACACCTAATGCAAACGATACATCACCACTTGAGCTGTTGTTACTACCGATAGCGAAAGTTGTAGAACCACTAGAATCGTTTTGAAAGCCCCAAGCACCTGATAAGTTTCCCGAAACTGTATTTTCTGAACCGAAGGCAACTGCACCTAATCCGGTAGCTTCATTGAAACTACCTCCAGCAATGCTAAAGGTTCCACTCGCAACGTTATCTAGACCAGTAGAGAACGAAAAATTTCCAATATTGACATCATCCCATTCGGCTCCCGCCATCGGGCCGGTTCCTGTAATTACACCCGCTCTCAGTGCTGCCTTTTTGGGATACCAAAATGCTCGTGTACCAGCTCCAGCAATATCGAGATCTCTGCCCAAACCGTATTCACCTGTAGCAATAAGGTTTCCACCAGCCCCAGTCGCATCAAAGATGAAGTCAAAGCCATCTTGGGGAAGCGTTGTGTCATGAATCAATGGATTAGTTCCAAGCTCTAGAGTATTGCCAGTAAGGATCAATCCGTTTTGAGCTATGGCAACTCCTACGCCACCAGTTGCTCCTGTAGCTCCAGTACTTCCAGTAGCACCTGCGCTTCCGGTTGCACCAGTTGCTCCTGTACCACCGCCGGCGCCTGGGTCACCCTGTGGGCCAGCAGCACCAGTATCTTCTACAACTTCATCTTCTTCTGCATCTATGACAGTTTGAACAATCTTTTGTAGTTCAGGCGACAACTGATCAAAGCTAACCGCTCCATCAGCCAGTTTACTAGTAGTAATAGAACCATCTCCTATATCAAACTGTTGGAGTAAGTCTGTTTCTTTTTTGTTTGCATTAACCTCATCTTCTAGTCCATTTAGTCCTGACTTAAGACAGAAAATGATAATAACCAGCAAAAAAATCAAAAAGAATAAAGTAACAGACAACCACTTATGATTTCTAGTAGCCTTATCGTCATAGTTATCATCATTAGATTTATTGCCACCATCACTACTGTCTCTACCAACACTAGCATTACTACTTCCAACACCACCAGAATCACTTACTGAAGAAGCAGTTGCATAGTTTAGTTGGTAGTTTGTAAAATCTTCCATCAGTTTCTACCGCTATAAACGAAGATCCATATTACTAGAAGAACACTTAAGATTACACCTAGAACAAGACTAAGTGTTATTAGTGTATTCACAATAGGTCTTCTCTTGGGTCTTGAATGCATAGTGTTGCTTTTCTTTTTAAATACAGCAAAAGCTGCGATGTTGTTTATTAGATCAAAGTCCCTGATCTAAAAACAGTTTACAATGCTTACGCTTAGAAAGTCAAGAATGAAAAATCTTTACAAAAAGCTTAGTCTTCCCGCTTCATTAATTTAATAAGTGTCTTTGTTATGGCGTCTTCGTCGTCAAGCATGTAACACATCTTTTGCCCGTCGCGTTTTTTCAAAACAAGCCCAGCGTTTTCCATTGCTCTAAAGTGTTGAGATGCTGCCGGAACGGAAATATTCAAGCGTTCTGCGATTTCGGACACACAAAGATCGTGCTTGGCACTCAATATTCGAAACATTTTATATCTAGTGCTGTCGCCAAGTAGTTGTAGAATTTGTCGTAGGTCTTTATTAGAGTTCATTTTATTACTTTTTGTTTGTAGCAAATATATAGCTACAAATCGCTCCTAATTTATAGATTGAGTATACAATCAAAACGCTGGCTATCCAATTGAAAACCAGGATAAGATCTTTGAAGAATGGGCCCGCAGTTGCTCCCAAAGCTATGAGAACTGAATAAACAACTGAAGTGCCACAGGCAGCGCATCCGCCAGCGAATATGGCAAAGAAAAATCCAAATACTCCACTCTTTTTTGGCACTTCATTAAAACCGCGATGTTTGAGCACAAATACCAAGAGTGCAAGATTTATACCAAACAATATTGAAACAATAATAATGCTAACAGCTTGTATGTTACCAAAGGCCGTGAAAAGACCTTCGTAGGCACTTGTAAAAAACGTCACTTTGTCCCATAAGCTTAATGCTGGTTCAGTAATGATCTCCCAAATCAGCCCAAGATTGTTTGCCCATAAAATAAGACCACTCATTATAATCGTACCCAAAAAAGCTAACAGCCAGTAACCTGGGGAAAAGTACTTTGTATTGGCAAAGACTTTAGCCGCGTTTAGCATGCCTAGCTTAAACTTGATTAGACCCACATTCAACCGATTCAAAAAAGTCATCTGTTTAGCTGCAGTTCTATTAGTGTTTTGAATACGCTGAATTGCTGAAAGCCCGTAACTTTCTGATCACCTACGAAAAATGTCGGTGTTCCGTTTGCCCCATTAATATTGGCAATTTCAATGTCTCTTTTTACTATTGATTCAAATTTCCCGCTCTCGACGCATTCCCCTAGTACTTTTGAGTCCAATTCTGCGGAATCAGCCAGTGTCTTTAGTTGCGAAGTTGTTAGGATATCTTGGAATTCGGCGGCAATGTTTCCTGCGTTGTAGTAATTATTGTGCATGTAATCAAAAACGCTGTCGTGGAATTCGGTGAACATTCCCTGTTCATTGGCACAATATGCAGCTTGTGCTGCTCGTGGTGAGTCTGGGCCAATAATGGGAAGTGTTCGAAAGAGTATTCTTACCAAACCGCCTTCAATGTAGTTCTGTCTGATTTCGGCTCCTGCAAACTGATGAAATGCGGTACAAGTTGGACACTTGAAGTCACCGTATTCAACAATAGTTACTTTTGCATCTTCGTCGCCGATGATCAAAACGTTTTCGGTAGCGTCAGTGTTGCCACCTTCTATTGCTGCATCAGAATTATTATTAACATTAGAAGTCTTGTCGTTTGAACTTGGCCAAAAAAATACCAATCCTGCGATTATCACAACAATTGTTAACAAAATCCACAGATACTTCATACCTACATTTAAGCAAACACTTAAACTAAAGTAAACGGCATTATATAAATATAAATACAAACATAGACATGGCTTAAAACTACGTTGAATAATTGGTGTATATTCTCTGGATCCAATTCGAGAGAAGAGAACGAGCATCATTAGACCATAATAGTATTGGAGTTTTTGTAGGGTCATCGTTCGGATAATAGTTCTCAGGAATGGTTTGCATATCGCGAACATACTCATCATGCAAATCAGAGCGCCAGTATTCTGGATGGCCTTGCAGGTAGGTACTAGTATTTCCGTATGCATTGGTTGCTTCAGCGATCAACCAACCTACATTCTCATTTGTTGCCAAAACCTCTACGCCGGCACCACTAACCTGTTCTGCGGTTATGCTACCCCAACGCGAATGAGGTGCTTTTATAGAGTCATCCATAGCAAAAGTTATCGGAGACTCACCTACCATTTGGTGATCGTAGACTCCAAGAATTTTTTGCTCCCCAAACTCTCTAGATAATCCGTACCTATGATTAAGGGCAAAATGACCTGCGAGGCATGAAAATATGGTTGCATTCACATTGTCGTCTGCCCAATCGATCACTTTTCTTAAGTTTGCAGAATAAAGTAATTCATCATACTGTTGTACCGTTCCGTCATTTCGTAGTTCTTGATTATCACCAGTTATGATAAGTCCATCCAAGCCTTCATTAACTACAGTAGATAATGGCTGGTATCTTTCTAGTATAGACTTTCTACGTGATGTAGACTGTTCTCGACAATCGTTATCAAATTTCAACAGTACTGGTTCGACCTGTAAAACGGTATGGCTAATAAATCGAAGCCAACGAAGCTCAGTTGCTTCCATAACTGATGCTGGCATTAGATTCAAGAGTCCTATTCTGGCCGGTCTGATATCTTGTTGGTATGCGGATTGCTGATCAATAACAACTGCACCACAGTTTTGTAAACGATTAAAGAAGTCTATGTCTTGTCCAGATTCGGGACTAATTATCGGCATTAAAAAACCTTTCCGCACTGGAAAGGTTCAAGAGTTGTGAATATTTCTCCCAGTGCGTTGTGAATATTTCTCCCAGTACTATGGGCTTGACCAGTACGTCCATTTGCAGCGATTACAGCAATTTTCATAGCATCATTCCAAACTTAATCATATATCTCTACTATCATACGCCCAATGCAATAACGCCTGTCGCTGGCGACGACGGCACGTTTGATCTCCGGGGTAACATGCTTTTTTTAGCTGACTAATATGCCGGCGCATAGCTACCCAACGTTTTATCTGTCTCTCGTCTTCATCAACTAGTCTTCGTCCCATATAATAACGGCAATACCATTGAAACCAACCCTTCGGGTCATCTTTATGTATCCAACCTTTATCCTGCCAAACTTTTAGGGGTTGGCTAGCCATTATTTCGTAATGATTATAGACAGGATCAGGGCCGTGATCGCTTAGCCTGGCGTAATCAAACCAATCAGCCGGAAATTCATCTTGGCAGTCATTTAAATATGACCCACCAAAAACGCCTAGCTTTAGCATTTGTTTTGGTGTTAATTCAGGTTTAAATTTGGAATCAAAATTCTTACCAGGGGGAGCACTTGATTTGTATGTATAATTCGATTTTGTAGTATTGATCATTAAGATTTAGCCTACCAATGTGGCAGTAAATATTTGCCATGCGAGTATCGATTTTGCTACGAGGCTAAGGATAATGTAAGTTTTTTCTCCACGCAAATAATTAGCCCATTTACCCCTTGCCCGGTATTGCTTGTATTGAACTAATGCGAAGCAGTTAAATAATACGAAAAGCGAGATAACGATTCCGTAAACGAAACCAGGTGCTGTTGCCCCAGCAGGCCCACCAGGGGATAGCAACTGAGTTACAATAATAATCCACGGAACAATCCCTGCGATACAGCCAAATATAAATGGTAGCCATTGTCCATCGCCTGGAGTTGTGTACTTTTCTTGCAGCCAACCAAATAAGATCATAGATACGTTTATGCCAAAGATTGCCAGTAGAGCCGCATAGTCACTAATGCCGTTCAGCTGGGCGATTAAGAATATCATTAATGACGAGCTCAAAGAGTACTCTACCCAGCGAAAAATATTACGATTTTGCTTTAAACCAGTAGCATAGTGAGGAAAGAATTTCCTAGATGCGACAAAAAAGTGGAAAAAAGCCGACAGACCAAAAAACAGTGCAATAGTGTAACTGACGTTATTACTAAATAGCAGTATCGGGTTTGTAATAGTAGAGCCCGGGGGTCCTGTCATATAAGTAGCTGTTATGGGTAAAGTAAAATTATTGGACAAAGCTAAAACTGCTACTAATGATGTTAAATGGAGCATACCTGCTGCTATATTCCATTTTCTTAACGGTTTTATTTGTAAATCAATTTTTGTAGTCATAATGATTGTATTTTATCATTTACACTATAATTCTTGAAATATTTTCACGGTTAAATTTCAGAAATATTTAATTAGACCCAGGGCTCATATATAATTATTACGTATTACAGCATAGGTCTGAATTTTTAGTGTCGTATCTGGCTGGGGCATAGGGATGAACACGGACTTCGCTTTTCGGAATATATTCCTATACGCTCAGTCCTGTACGAACCCCGGCTTCGCCGTACGGGTTCTCATCCCAACTAACAAACAACATAAAAACCGCCCAGAAGGACGGTTCTTATGTTGGCTGAGCATACAGGTCTAGAACATGATAGGTGGTTACATAAATTATGTGCTACAGGAGGGCTCTGACTTCGAAAAAACAAGGCTAGTACGGAACTTGGATCTTGAACTTCGTCTACATAACAGAACTCTGGTTAAAACATGAGGGCTAGCTATGCTATTGATTAATCAAATAACATAAAGACATAAATCCGAGTTTTTACAGTCCAAGAATTTGCTTCTTTTTACTGTCAAATTCTTCCTGAGTAATGATGCCTTTATCCTTGAGAGATGCCATTTTTTCTAGTTCATCGGCACCACTACTTGCGTTTTTATTGTTGTTAGCCGCTGAGAGTTTTTCCTCTATCAAATCTTTAGCCTCTAAAAACACTTTATTCTTTCTGGAGTGAAAGTTCACAGTGTTTTCATCGGTTGTGGACTGCATTAGACCACTTTTTGCTTCTGAGCCCCCTTTGAGAGTTAGCTGTAAATACCCAGCTGTCATACCTGCTTTTTTCAGTTGAACTGCAACAATGCTGCTATAAGGAATGGTCTTGTCGCCCCTAAGCATTCCGCCCCCTAGTAGAAATCCCTTAGCACCTCTTTTTATTTTCACCCCATCATCTGTAAGAATGATTGTTCCGTTATATCCTTTGTATTCTTTCTGCATTATATATTCTCCTTACCTACATTATACCTTAAATATATAACAACATTTTTTAATCACATGGGTAGAATGAACCTAATATTAAAATACCGGCTTTTCAGCCGGTATTTTAAACTAACAATTTATTTACATCTTTCTGGACAATGCAAACCTCTCGAGTCATGTTTGGTGCAAATCGTGGCTGAGCATACAGGTCTGGTACGATCTACAGCATAAAATGAGACAAATGGGACACAGAACGGCTATATTTGGGAGTGTCTCATTTTATTACATCACTGTGCCGTCTCTAACTGTAGCAAAACTCTTAATATATCTATATATCGGCGGAAAAGAACCAACGCCATTCATTACCTTCTTTAGCAAAATGGGCCGATTGATTAACGGTTTGTTCAGCCCCTAGCATCTGCACTTTCAAGCTAACGTCGGCGGATGCGGCGTCTGTATACTCCTTCTTATTGACATCGAATGTCCACTTTTCTAAGAATTTAGGATTTTCAATACTAAAATCAGTTATACTAACTCCTTCGAAGTTCTTTTTCATCTCTGCGACGTAGTCAGCCTGAGATATTCTTTCCTTGCTGTCAGGGTGCATTGCTGCGTACACATCATCCCACCTTTCAAACTTGAAGGCATTGTAGATATCGGTAATATCGCTCAGTAATCGAGATTCTTTTTCTTTTTCAGTGATCTGAAGGGTGTAGTCTTCGTTAATTTCCTTAGTTCTCCAGCTAGTCTTCTGTGCAGTATCGTAGCTTATGTCTGCATTAGCCGGCTCATAGCCCTCCGGGGCCTTGATTTCAATAAAAGTGTTTTTGCTGACTTTGCTTATTTCATAGCGTCCATCTGCGGTTGATTTGAAATCTTTATCACCACCCTTTATCGCGACCCCTTGCACTGGCTTACCGTTATCCGAATCTATAAACTTTCCACTTATGCTATATGTAGGATTTAGCACATTGTAGATTAGCCAGCCTCCGATAACCACAACTAGGGCTATTGAACCAACGATTGTAGCCTTTTTAACCGTGCTGAGTGATGCCATATTAGCTCCTTTAACTTTAATTAACTTCATTGTAGCTCATTTTATACTGCGAGTGATACTTTTCCCGATGAGCTTGCGAATATCTTCATTATTTTCGTATGCACGCAGTCGTCCGGCTAAATACCCTAGGCGATACGAGATGCCATCGCTCATAAGTCGCCAATTGGTGTCACTGAGGGCGCTATTAACTAGCTTTTTCAATGTCTTTCTGCTGTCGCATCTGGCTGGGGCGGAGGGATTCGAACCCCCGAATGCCGGAACCAAAATCCGGTGCCTTACCACTTGGCCACGCCCCAATAGAATATTGGTTTTTTGAGATGTAAATGTAATTGTCAGGCACGTGCCTTGTCACGATAATTTTCTTTTAGAAAATTTCGCGACCCCGCCTCAGCTTGGTGGCATTCGCCATCCAGGCTTCCGGCCTTGCGAAGTGCATTCGGGCACTTCTCACACTTGGCCACGCCCCAATAAATACTCGCTTATTATACTGAAAAAACAGCTTAAACTCAATGGTATATAATTAGCTTATGTTTGGAAATGAAAAAAAGAAAACAGATGCACAATACAAAAAATATCTAGATCCCTCGAAAGTCTACCCAGATCCGATAAAAGGTATTGGCGAAACCACTCACATCGAAGAAAAACAAACTAACAAGATTTTTGTTATTTTGATAATTTCTGTAGTTTTATTGATCTTTATTGTAATTGCATTTGTATCTTCAAATAAAGAAGATACTGAAAAACCTACAAGCCAAAAACAAAGTAGCTATGCAGAAGAAGTCGCAGGCATAACTACTGACACAAATCTTTCATCAATTGAGCTAAATAAAACATATGACAAACTGTTGCTACCCAACACAATGGATATTGTCGATAGACCGATGATTACCGGTGACACAGAAATTGATAATTACCTCTCCAAACTAGCTGAAGCTCGTGGGTACCAGCTTAGATCAGTGCCAAGACTTCCGATTGTAAAAACTAATTCATCAAGTTCCGAAGAAGAGGATTTATTACAGCCTTTAGCGTATCAATCGTGGCTAGAACTAAAGAAACAAGCCGTCAAGGACGGTATTGAACTTGAACTAAATTCCGGATACAGATCAGTCGAGTGGCAACGTGGATACTTCAAAGAACAGCTCAACAACGAAGCAGTAGCGTTAGATAAAATTCTGTCAGGCTCAGAAGACGAGAAAATAGATAAGGTTATGGGAGTGGTATCTCCGCCAGGTTATTCAAAGCACCATTCTGGTTATACAGTAGACTTCTCATGTGCAGGTAACAACTCTTTTACTTTTGAAGGCTCGCCATGCTGGGATTGGATAAGTAGGGATGATTTCGAGATTGCAAAGAAATATCACTGGACTCCAAGCTATCCTAAGGGTACTGAAAATACCGGACCAAATCCAGAACCTTGGGAATTCGTTTGGTTTGACTAGCGTATCCTAGACCAAATTTGGCCATCGCCCCTGTCTTTTATTTCTATCCCTAGTTTTTTAAGCTCACTGCGAATTTCATCTGATAGTTCGTAGTTTTTAGATTCTTTTGCGATTTGTCTTTTAGCCAGTAAATCCTTTTGCTCTTTATCTATGTCTTTGCTATCTAACTTTATTCCAAGTATCTCGTCCAAAATTTCTAATAGTTTTTTCAACTGATTTGTACTTATGGTCTCAACGTTTGAAAATATCTCTTCAACCACAGCAATTGCTTTTGGTGTATTCAAATCGTCCTCTAAAGCAGTTACTATCTCGACAACTTTGAGGTCAAAATCCGGATTGTCTTTAGAATTTAATTCTTGGTGCAATAGATCAGCAATTGACAGCCATCTATTTACACGATGCTGCGAGGCTTCAAGTTGCTCCTCAGAAAAATTTAACTGTGATCGATAATGCGCCGAGAGCATAAATAACCTCACTGTATTGGCGTCATATTTCTCTAAGACTTCATGAATGGTCAGGAAGTTGTTATTGCTCTTGCCCATTCGTTCCCCAGAGGTGTATAGAAGCCCACCATGGACCCAATATTTTACAAATGGGATTTTACCGGAAGCAGCTTCCATTTGTGTAAGCTCAGCCTCGTGGTGAGGGAATATTAAATCAGAACCACCGCCATGAATGTCGTACTGGGGGCCAAAATAATGTTCGGTAATCGCAGTGTCTTCAATGTGCCAACCCGGTCGTCCTTCGCCAAATGGTGCTTCCCAAGATGGGTCATCACCACGCTTAAACTTCCAAAGTGCAAAATCATTCCAGCCTCTTTTATGATCACTATGATCCACCCTGCTTTGTGCGTCATCTTTTTTGATATCGGATCTTCCAGACAACTTACCATAATCTTTAAACTTACTAATCTCAAAATAGATCCCGTCGTTATCAATAGTGTATGCAAAGTCTTTATCAAGCAGTGTCAAAACTTGCTTAATGATGTCTTTAATGTGGTCTGTTGCCCGTACATATTTATCGGCATGAACGTTCAAGCCTTTCATATCTAACAAATATTGCTTTTCGAACTTCTGTGTAAGATCTTTCCACGATGTATTTGATTCCTGCGCACGCTTTATGATTTTGTCGTCTATATCCGTAATGTTCATAATGTAATTCACGTCATAGCCCAAATACTTAAGAAGTCTGGCAAGAGTGTCCATGGTGATTGCTGTTCTTCCGTTACCAATGTGTAGAAAGTCGTAAACAGTTGGACCGCAGGCAAACATGTTTACTTTTTTATCATGGATCGGTACAAATTCTTCTTTTTGTTTTGTAAGTGTATTGTAGAGTTTCATTTTATTCCTCGTTTACTTTTGTAGCCAGCAGTTCAGTAGCAAATTTTACACATTCGGTTTTAACATCAGTAATTGATCTGCCGTCTAGAATTTTAAATCCAGAAGCGTAAGGATGTCCACCTCCTCCGAAATGTTCTGCCAGTTTGGATGCAATTGGTGTGCCATAGTTGGCTCTAATCTTTCCAGTAATTTTGCCATCGTAGTATATTTTAAATGCGATCGCTATCTCTACATCATCTGTCATTCGCATTTCATCCAAAACTAAAATTGATGGATTGTACTGTGATGAATATTCCTCAATCTCTCTCCAGGGAATGTCGACTGTTGCGATTCGATCATTATCAAAAAATTCTATACGTTCGATTAGCTTAGCTTTATATTTCAGAATTTCTTTGGATTTTTTGGATAATTTACGACGTTTTTCATCAATTTCTGGTAATTTGACGCCCGCTTCGACCATTTCCCCAATAATATGAATTGATCTTGCAGAAGTTGAGGCTGTCATTAAGCCAAGAGAATCAGATAATATGGATGTTGAAAGCATGTTAAGAGCATTAATATCTAGTTTCCATTTTAGAGATTGTGCGACCTCATAAATTACTTCACCTGTCGACACAGCGTTTGGGTCGACTAGTAGAATGTCGGCAAAATCTATTGTGTTTTCTACGTCATGGTGATCTATAACAATAGTGGGTTTGGATCTTACAAAACCAAGTTGATTGTTCTTTCGAAGCTGCTCTAATAGATTAATAGCTGTCGTATCAACAATAATAGAAAGATCAAATTTATTTGGTAGATCTTTAGTAACTCTGTCCCAACCTTCCAGATATTTTAGGTGATTCGACATATCCACACCGCAGTACATGTATGGCGTTTTGCCCATGTCGTGCAAAATTTGTTCCAATGCAAGTGAAGAAGCCAGACTATCACCGTCTGGATTGTCTGCCTGAATAATTACTATATCTTTCGATTCGTTTATTTGTTGCATAATTTTCTTTAAAATGTGTTGATTCATAATGCTTGACGTCCTTCTAGGGCTCTGGATAGTGTAATTTGATCGGCATATTCCAAATCTATTCCGATTGGCAAACCTCTTGCTAAGCGAGTCACCGAAACGTTCCGATCTCCGATCTCTTGTTGTACATACAAAGCTGTAGATTCACCTTCTACACTGGCGTTTGTCGCTAGAATTACTTCCTCTACTAAGTCATCGTCTATTCGTCTAACCAATTCTTTTATTTTGAGTTGCTCTGGCTCAACACCATCGATGGGTGAAACTAGTCCACCAAGTACATGATATGTTCCATTGAACTGGCCGGTTTTCTCAAGGGCTGCAATGTCAAAAGGATCTGCAACTACTGCGACAACCTTTTTGTCACGACTAGGGTCCGAGTATAGTTCCGAAAATTCTTGACCTTTTTCTATTAAAGCAAAAGTTTTAGGACAATAATCTATTTGATCGTGTAGTTGAGTTAGCGAATCACTGATCTTCATGGCTTTTGATCGGTCTGCTCTAAGCAAATAATACGCGTATCTTTCTGCCGTTCTTGGACCGACTCCAGGGAGCGAACCCAGAGCCTCAATTAAAATTTCCAATGAATGTGGCAGGACCTTCATTTACATACCTGGGAACATGCCGCCCATTAGCGGTTGCATTTTTTCTGTTGCATATCGTTGCGATTGACCAATTGCGTCTTTAATTGCGTCTTCTAGCCATCTTTCAAGTTCTTCAATGTCATCTAGATCAACCATTTCAGGGTCGATATGTATTTTTTTGATTTTTTGTTCGCCAGTAATCTCAACTTTGACTGCTCCATCGCCTTGTTCAACATTAATCACATGCTTCTTTAGCTCTTTCTGTAGTTTCTTTGCTTTTAACAGCATTCTAGCTTGATCCATTTTACTCATAATTGTTTAACTCCTTCTGGTTATTGTAAATTAAGTTTAACAGATGTGAACAGTTTAAAGAAGTGGATTAGTCTAAACTGTGAATGAATTCTTCGTGTGTCTCAGGCGATCCAGTCCACGCAACAAAATACCGTTGAATATGATAAAAGCCAGTGAGCATTATGGTAATTACTACTAGGCTAACACCGAGTTTCTGAGCCAGAGGATTCTTGGGAAAAATCGTTAACCATTGTTGTATCAGAAGTTCGACCCCAGAAGCAATTACAATAAACACCAAAGGTATGAGTAACGGCATGAAGTAATGTCCATCTATAGCAATTATGATTGCTGAGACAGCAAGCAACACCCCGATGAGCTTTGTTCGAGTAAGATTTTGTTTGAAATAGTATGCGTAGAGACCGAATAGAAATAGGACGCTCGAAAAAATATCCAACAAAGGTAATCTGCTTAGATTGATTGACGGATCTAGAGGGCCTTGCGCGAACAGGTAGATCGGAATCACGACGAGTCTCCTTAACCATTCTGTTGGCTCAAAATTCACCGGGATGACCAAAATGTTCTTCAAAAATTCGATATCGCTGATGCTCAAGACAATAACTGGGAACAAAAGAATAAATACAACCAAACAGCCTAGTATTCTTTCATAAAATTTCAAATTTGTTATTGTAGAAATAATTGACTTTCGCTTCAGGGTTAGCATCCCAAGGAAAAGCCAAATTAAACCAGGAATATACAGCGACAAACCACCTAAAGCAACCAGTAAGATCGTCTTTACACTGTCATGTTTATTCTTGTCATCAATGATTTCCGCCACATATATGATTAAGGTAACTCCCAATACAAGTAGTATTTGAGCAGTAGCGAGTCTGCCAACTCCTACAAACCAGCTTGATACTGTAAGTAATACACAAGAGAATATTGTTACTCGTGTAGTATGCCATTTTCTCAGAAGTTGGAATATTAATAGGATAGTCAGCATTGATAACAGTGCAGAAATAAATCTGACAGAAAAGTTTGATATTAAACCAAGTCGGTCAATGGCAAATATTAATCCTTTTTGAGGTATGTTCGTTGGGTTATCAAGAATCTTTTCACTAGAGAGTGAGCTCTCAACAAATTGCAACTCATTAGACGATAGTCCAGAAGTAAGATCACCTAGTCGGTAACCAAATAAACCAAAAACAAGTGTAAAAACGATGATTGCTCCAATTATTACTTGCCAGTTTGTGACAAAGAAGGCTTTTACGGACTTAATAAATTTGCGCATTACTTTATTATAGCAAAAGCAAGTTATTGATCGAAAGGTGTCGATCTTTTATGGTCGAGGGATCTGAATCTTTGTTTTTCTTTTTCGAAGTACAGTTCAATTGAACCAGTCGGGCCATTTCTGTGCTTTTTGATGAATATATCGGTAATAGATTTTCGGTCAGTATCTGGATTGTAATAATCCTCTCGATACAAAAAAGCTACAACATCGGCATCTTGCTCGATGGATCCTGATTCACGAAGGTCAGATAACTGAGGTATTTGAGGTGACCTTGATTCAACAGATCGGCTCAACTGACTTAGCGCAATCAAAGGTACATTTAACTCTCTAGCAATTCCTTTAAGCCCACGCGATATTTCAGAAATCTCTTGTACTCTGTTTCCATCCCCATAACGGCCACCACCACTCATTAATTGCAAGTAGTCTACTATGATTAGCCCCAGCGGGTGCTGGTGAGCTTCTCTTCTGGCTTTTGTCCGAAGATCACTCACTGTAATACCTGGCGTGTCATCGATGTATATTTTTGCCTCTGATAATGAACCCATGGCATGACCGATCTTTTCAAAGTCAGTGTCAGATAAATTTCCAGTTCTAAGGGCCCAGGCGTCAACCCCCGATTCCATCGACAACAATCTGTCTACAAGCTGTTCCTTGCTCATCTCTAAAGAGAATATCAATACAGTTTCTCCTGATTTAATCGAAACATTGTGCGCTAGATTCATTGCCAAAGCCGTTTTACCCATAGACGGTCTGGCTGCTAAAATGAATAAATCTGACTTCTGAAGTCCTGCAATCATGTTATCTAAATCTTTGAAACCAGTTGGTAAGCCTCTTACTTTGCCTTTGTCTTTGTGCAAGTCATCTAATCTTTCAAAGCTATCTGATAAAATTTCCTCGAGGCTGACAACATCTTGACTGACGTGACGTTGTGAAATCTCAAATAGTTTTTTCTCGGCTTCTTCGATTAGATCCTGGAACGACTTTGATTCGTCGTAACTGTAACCCACTATTGTTTGCGAGATTTTTATTAACCTTCTTCGTAAAGACTTTTGTGAAATAATCTCGGCGTATCGTTCGACATGAGCAGCTGTCGGAACAAAGTTCGTTAGCTCTGTTAAATATGCCGCACCTCCGACCATTTCAATAAAACCGGCATTCTTTAATTGGTCGCTAAGGGTTAAAACGTCAATTGGACTATGTTTTTCGTATAAGTGTTGGATGGCTTCGTATATTCTTTGGTGTTTCTCGTCGTAAAAATCATGAGGCAATATTCCATCGGCAATTTTTACAATTGCATCTGAATCTATCAAGATTGAACCGAGTAAACTTGCCTCTGCATCAAGATTTTGCGGTGGTATTTTTGATCCTTGTGGAAGCTCATTTGGTTGCATCAGATAACCTCTCCCCCACCAAAAATATCCTTAACGTTGTTTAGTAGTTTATCATCGTTCTTAGGCTTTGCCTGAATCGTTTCAGTTTTTTTGGGTATATCAGATAAAACACAATTGACTATGTAATCCTTGCCTGTTAGTGATTTTATAGTGTCTTGTATTTTTTGTTTGTTATTTTGTTCGTTGCATCTACGTTGATGAAATGGGAAAGAAAACACTAAGGTCAGTTCGTTACCTTCAATTGTTGCATCACCCATTCTCGCAACGCCATAAAGAGTATTGTGTTTCCCTTTCAGCATTTTTAGCACTTCTTGCCAAAGCTCGGGACTACCGGGTTCTATTTTCTGAATAATTTCTTCCGAAGTTTCTTTTACTGGTTCGGTGTGTTTCTTTTCATCGGTGATTAATTCTTTTGGTTCTTGGATTTTTTCAGAAACTACAGGTTCTATCTGTTTTGGATTTGCATTTTTAAGAGTTGCTGCGATTAGTATTATCTCAAGAGCTTTGGTTGGATCAAAGGTAGAGCCGATTTTAACCAGATCGCCAAGAAATTTGTAATCAAGTGGACTCTTTTTGGTTTCTGTTGCAACAAAATGGGCCTTTTCAATAAGAAGTTTGGCTATTTCTGTTGCCTGGTATCCATTTGTAATAAGTGCGTCAAGATCTGCACTTAATCCGGTCAAATTACCTGTTTCTACATTATCAATAATTGAGTTAATAGAGTTTTCAGAAGGCACACCCAAGGACTGTTTGACTAAATCAAGAGTAACCTTTTCGCCACCAGCCTTCATAGAATCCAGTAGTCCAATACTGTCTCTGAATGAACCTTCTCCATGTTCTGCAATTATTTCCAAAGCTTCATCATCAACTTCAATGTTTTCTTTCGTGGCTAATTCTCGTAGATGATCAACGACCTTTTGCTTAGATATTGGTTTAAAGGTATATCTTTGCGTCCGACTAACTATTGTGTCTGGAAGTTTGTGAAAGTCTGTCGTTGCCAGGATAAAAATTACATGATCTGGCGGTTCCTCTAGTGTCTTTAGAAGTGCATTAAAAGCTTCCTTTGTGAGCATGTGGACTTCATCGATAATGTAAACTTTGTATTTTGAACTTGTCGGAGTGATGTGAACTTTGTCTCTAAGGTCACGAATCTCATCGATTCTTCTATTTGACGCAGCATCGATTTCAATAATGTCTAGGTGTTGATCTTCGCTATAAGGCAAGCCGTTTACTTCTCGGGCTAAAATTCGCGCTATGCTCGTTTTGCCCACTCCCTTTGGACCGGTAAACAAATATGCGTGAGAAATTTGATCGGTTTTCAAAGCATTTTTAAGAGTAGCTGTTATGTGTTCTTGTCCAACAACTTCATCCAGCGACCTTGAACGGTATTTTCTGTATAAGACCTCTCCCATAGGAATTACTATTATAGATCAAAACCCTAATGTGTTCCGTTGTGAATTTAACTAAAAGTCTAAGTAATTAATTCGAAAGTTATAAAGCAGCTTCGAGGGCGGCCCATTCGGCGTCTGTGTCATCAGAAGGTACATCAACACTAACTTGATCGCCAGGTTTTGCTTTAAAGTATGTAACGCTTGCCAGAAGCACTCTGTATCTATGTGTGCCAGTATCTACAAAGTAGTGACCGTTTTCCATAATAAGCGTGCCTACGCGTTGTTCACGGGCCACAGGACCAATTTGCTTGTATAAGAATGCCCCATCATCGCCGATTGTCAGTTTGAGGATGTCTCCTTGAACTAGTTTAGATTTAGAAGCATAGTTTGCCGGAACCGGATATGTCTTGCCGTCTGATCCAACCATGCTTTGGCCATCAAAAACACCTTCAATGACTTTTCCGGCAACTTCTTCAGAAGGTACGACGTTGATAGAGTCATCGTCGCCTAGTGTACTAATAATAAGCTCTTTGGCAGCGCCCAATGAAGTTTCGGCTTCTGCAATTAGAGCTCTGAGTCGTTTTATTTGTTTATCTGGTATATCTGCCATCACACATTTATTTTTGAAAGTTTGTTTTCAAAACTCCTAGCCACAAATTAACAGATGAACGAACAAATGTCAATCTTGCAACCCCTTGGCTTGTGGATAAACAAAAAAGTCACCCACTTGGAGTGACTTAATTGATTGAGAATTAGTTATTAAACTAGTTCTACAGTTGCGCCGGCTTCTTCAAGCTTTGCTTTTGCAGATTCAGCGTCTTCTTTGCTAGCACCTTCTAGTACTGGCTTTGGAGCGCCGTCAATAACAGCTTTGGCTTCACCAAGTCCAAGACCTGTGATTTCCTTAACCGCTTTGATTGCAGCAACTTTCTGAGCGCCTGCATCCTTTAGGATTACATCGAACTCAGATTTTTCTTCAACAGCTTCGCCACCGTCACCAGATGGTGCGGCCATTGCAACTGCTGGTGCAGCTGCGCTAACATTCCAGTATTCCTCTAAGAATGTTACGAACTTGCTAATTTCTAGTGCAGGCATCTTGTCTAGCTCTGCTACTAACTTTTCGAACTCTTTTGGTACTTTTACAGTAGTTTTTTCTTCTGCCATATATTTCCTTTCTTACTTTATTGTTTCTGCTCGTGCAGTCATTACGTTTAATACACCACGAAGGTTCCCTGAAAGAACATTCACAAATCCAGTTAATGGAGCTGCGATCGTTCCTACTAGACGAGCACGAAGTTGATCTTTGCTTGGAAGTGCAGCAAGTGCTTTTACGTCGTCGGCAGTCATAAACTGACCGTCGGCTGTGATTGCGCCAACAAATTCGATATTTGGAGCGCTCTCTTTTGCAAACTTTGCAACTACCTGAGCAGGAGCTACCTCGTCTTCTGCGTTAAAAACGTACATTAACTGACCATTAAGTTCGCTAACATCGACGTCTTTAAGAGCGTCAATTCCTTCCACAGCTTTCTTTACTAGGCGGTTTTTTACAACTTTGATGGTTGTATTCTCTGCCTCAGCATTTCGCCGTAGTTCCTGCATTTGCTTGACACCAGTTCCCCGGTAACGAGCAGCAACAGTTAGCTTACTTGATCGTAATAAATCATTTAACTGATCTAGTTGCACTTGTTTTTCTTGTTTTGTAAGAGCCATTTTGTCTCCTAATTAATTTATCGACCAGTTATTTACTCATAAAAAATGCCCTAAGTTTACCTTAAGACATTAATACGATTTTTGTAACTTTTTACGGCTTCTCGTACCTCGGTAGCGGATTAAGTCTTTATGACGGCTACTGTCTTGGGTAAATAACCCTTTAATTATAGCAAACACTCGCAAGAACGTCAACGCTGATTGGGGAGTAGTTGAGTTGCCTTACTTTGGCCCGATGGTCCACAGGTAACTCGTTGTAGTAATAGTAGTTTCATTACCTGCTCATGTTTTTTTTCGGCACTTAGAACTCCGAGTCCATGCATGGCTACTCGAGCAAATATATCTACATGCCTTACCTCAAATTCTGCAGTGACAGTGCCAGATTTTCCATACATAATGTCAACTGCGTCGACAGCTTCTAGTGCGTCTATTTCGTCAAATGTTTGAATTACAAACTCCGTAAGTTCTTTTTCAAATAGATGCAAATCTACGTTTGTTTGGCCCACCAAAGAATTTACCACAGAATACTCATCTGCCTGAAGCTCACGCCAAATATTTTCTCTGCTGCGCCGCTGTCTAGGTTCTGATACTATCCTTGGGCACATTTCGAGAACTTCTGGGATTGGTAAAACTCCTGCACTTTTCACAATATATTCCTTTCAATTTTAAAACCCCGCTTGATGCGGGGTTCTAGTAATCTTTGACAAATAGACTCTAGGCCCGCATAAGCGATGTTTCAATAATGATAATCATTCCATTATTTCGAGTCATACAAACTATAATATACTTTATGTAATAAATTCACAACTTGACATATTGGGGAATTCTGATTAGCATTAAAAAGTATGAGAAAATTGATCAGCTTCAAACTACTCCTCAATCTAAGATAGAGTTTACGCAATAAAGCGTTTCTCTGTCGATTGAAGGAGTTTTTTTAATTAAGGAGTATATATGAGTCAAGGTGTTAAAAATATAGTAGAGCAACTAGGCGAACAAAGGTTTGATTTAAGTTGGAAATTTCCAGATCAACACCCTGAAGGTGATCTAGGGCAAGGTTATGGAGGATTGGCTTTGGACGCGAATGGCCAACACATTGGAATTAAGAATAATCAATACAGACTTGCGCACAATAGAGTTATAGAAGGTGTATTCGTTGACGATACATACAGCATGCAAGGCTTAACCCATGTTATGGGCGATATCAGACGAACAGGGATAGAAATCGAAGCCTGCGTCTACGATGCCGATAGCGGAGAAATTGTAGATTTAAAATCACAATACGGTGATTCACATGGTGGTTTATGGTCGCCTGAATTATATAAACATACTATAGAAGTTCAATCAGAGACTAGTATTAGTGTATCCACAGCGATGAGCTCACTTGTTCGTCAATTCGTATCAACGTACAAAATATTGGGTGATGAAGCAATGGTTGACCCATCTGCGGCTTGTATGGGACATATTCCTGATCTCGAATCTGATAGAACTGACCATCCTTATGTCGATGTTATGATCGAAGCCCTTAGTAAGCACGGAGGTCAGATACAAGATTTTGTTGGTCATGGCATGCATCAACACGTTGAAGTATCTGCAGAACAAGCTCATGATATAGCACGATATATGCAGATATTAGCACCAATAATTTCTGCAGGTATGACGGCTTCTCCATTCATGCATGGAAAGACTAGTCCAAACCTATACGAAATTTTTCAGAATGTTGAAGGCGCAGAATTAATACGAGATGCAGATTCAGTTTCGCCTGGTTTTTGGAATGATGTACGAAATATCGCTCGAATATACGGATCATCTAGCGGTGGAGTTGGGTATTTTACTCAATCAACTATGGAAGATGTTCTTCGGCATGGTGATGAAATGGCAAGAGACGGAAGAGTTACAACAGTATCCAGGGGCCATGGCATGCACAGCGATGTCCGAATTCGGTATGACATGCCTCATGACACTTCTACTGTCGAGCTTTGCTATATGGATAATCCAATAGGTAGCGAACAAGTTATTGGAGCATATGCTGCCCTAAACTACGCAGTTGTAGAAAAATTATCATGGTATCTGACATCTGGTGAGGATGAAATGGATCAGCTTCATACTGATTTTGAATCGTTGTTCGGTAAAAGACTAGCTCCTGAGGAAATGACTAGTGTCTTCGACCAAGTTATGCGAAATAATATTCAAGTAAGTAAACATGGGAGAGCTGCAAAGATTGAAGTTGTAACCGATGGCAGACTGGCTTCAATTAGTCAATTAATGGAAGAAGTCTTGCGGTTTACAGGTATGGGGATAACAGAGAGCCAAAGAAGCCTTATCAGAAGTACAATAAATGGTCCTGCGTCAAGGAATTTTGCGGAATTTTACAAAAATCCTTCAGGCACAGGAAGTGAAATAATGAGACACAATTTTGGTCATGTTGAGAACTTAGAGAGTGGTTGGAATATTGATTTCATGAAAATTTACAGAAACTATATACTTAACCGATATGAACACGTTAAATAGACTCAAAGATTTAATTACGTACAAGACAATTACGTCATCGAAAGAGCTACTGAGCCAAGAGATAGATTCACTTCAAGATTTTTTTCTTTCGCATAAGATGGTTGTCAATATTCATGATAGGAATGGTTTTAAGTCACTCGTTGCTACTTCAAAAAAAACAAAACATCCAAAAATTCTATTGGTTTGTCATATAGATGTAGTCCCCGGTGGGGATAGTTTGTTTGAGCCAAGAATTTCAGGCGATAAACTAATAGGGCGCGGCGCTTTTGATATGAAATTTGCGCTAGCGACTTATATGACCACCATACAAAATTTATCAGAAGATATTTCTACATATGACTTTGGTGTGATGATTAGTACAGACGAAGAGATAGGTGGAAATGACGGCGTTGGATTTTTGCTTAATGATTGCGGATATTCTTGTGACATAGCTTTGTTGCCTGATGGCTCTAACCACTGGGATATTGAGTCTAATGCAAAAGGGGTTTGGCACATAAATCTTATTTCTGTTGGAACAAACGCCCATGCTGCATATCCATGGGATGGTAAAAACGCATATCTGCAATTGCACCATGCAATTGATGAAATAGTGAAACAATTTAATCCCGCACCTATCGAGAGTTCATATGAACCAACCATAAATATCGGTTCAGTTATTTCAAGTGGAGTACATAATCAGATTCCGAACAAGGCTGAAGCTAAAATTGATATTAGATTTGTTAACGAACCCAATTTTATTCAAATAAAAAAGAAGACCGAAGAAATTGTTTCTAGACACAAAGGAGTTAAGTTGAATTCAGTTCTAAAAGCTGACTCTTTTGAGTTAGATAAAGACAATCCTTTCTTAGAATCATTTGTAAATATTGTAAAAATGAATACAAATCTGAAAAAAATTAACTACATCAAGTCACAGGGAGGGTCCGACGCGAGATTCTTTTCGAAAAATAACATTCCATGCATTGTTACTAGACCTAACGGTGGAGGTCCACATTCTGAAAATGAATGGATAAACATAAATGATCTTGATGTTTTCACTGCTATTGTTACTGATTTTGTAAAATCAGTCTAAAAAACATTATTTACAACGATAATTGAAATATGTCTATTGTTCCACTAATGAATTGATAGAAGGTTCAAATTCAGCATTAATAAAATAATCAAATATTATACAATACTCTGTACTGGGTGTCTATATGAATGTGAGGTGGTCGTTGGGTTTTGAAGTCAGCTCATCGAATCTTGCGCGTAGTTTGGTAAAGATCGGGCCTGGTTTATCTGTGACTTTAACCTTGTCTATGGAAGTTGCCCAAGTCATTTCCGTGGCTGTTCCACTAAAGAACACTTCATCAGCTATATATAGTTCTGATCTATCAACTTGACGTTCTTGCATAGGTATTCCCAGTCTCTTTGCTTGCTCAAGAACTGTTCGTCTTGTAATTCCTTCTAAAATATCTGAGTTTACCTGAGGAGTAATTATTTTTCCGTTTCTAACCATAAAGAAGTTCATTACTGCTCCTTCTCCAATATGACCCGATGAATCAAGCATAATTGCTGCATCGTATCCGTCTTGTTTGGCGTCATGCATGGCAAGAGCAGCATTGACGTAGCCTCCGCTAGCTTTTGTTCGCGGTGGAATAGAGTTATCAGGATTTCTCATCCAAGAAGATGTAGTAATCTTTAGTCCTTTTGAGCTGTCAAAGTAATCATCCAAATTAAGCATGTACAAAGCAAAATCATATTCACCTGTAATTCCCGGGCCAAGATCCAAATCGGATCTATAGATAAACGGCCTATAATAGCAATTACCCTTAGGTTTGTTACGTTTAGTTAACTCGATAAAAGTATCCTTAATATGTTTTGCGTCAAAATTGTAGGTAAACCTAAGGATCTTCGCACTTTGTCGTATTCGTTCAATATGATCGTCTAACCTAAAGATCCCGGTTTTGCCATCCACCCGGTAGCCTTTTACTCCGCCGAAAATCGCAACTCCATACTGTAGAGCGTTTGTAGAGATCGAAATATTTGCATCTTTATGATCAACAAACTCGCCTCGTATATAAGCCTTTGGTAAATAATCTTTCGCCATTTTGGTATTATCCCTGGCTATAAACAAATAGTAAAGCATTAACAGTAAAAAAACCTTGTATAATAGTAACAAATAGTTTAAAATAAATATTATCATGTTAGAAACAATGCGATTATTCCCAGTTGAACAGACAGGTTTTGATGTGAATCGTATAATAAGACCGGTTACCCCTAATGTTATGGCTGCACACGTTTACGAAAACTTAGAAAATTTTGCTAGAGGAGCATCGCCCAAATTTATTGGAGTATTTTCTGTAGGATTAGGTTGTGCTACAAATGATTCTGCACATGAAATCTTTGCTGAAAAAATTCGAGAATGTACTTTAGCTAACCTCGCTTTATCTAGGACAATTAATACTCACGATTTTGGTGCAGCAACAATCATATACACTGCAGAGCTAGGTTAGTCCGTTAAACGTTCTAGTTTAGCTTGAGTTGTCTTTTCGGCGGCTAGGCGGGTGAGTTCCGGGTCTTCATCTTTATTAACAAACTTCATTGCACTACCAATTATTGGGTGTACTTCGCATAGTTTTTCGTGCATTTGCCCAACCAATTTTCGATATCCAGGATGTCCTTGTGGTGCAGTCCTCAGTTCATGCAGGTGGAATGCTTCCCTGGCACTATAAGATATCGTCCAACGCATTCTATGTCCAAGCAACGTTGCATATTGAGCTTCATATGCATAGCCTGCTTGTTGCATCTCGCTGTAAAGTTTCATAGATATATCAAAACATTGAGTGAATTCATCTGATAGGCCAGCTTCTTCTACAAGATCTGGGACTTCATAACCAAAGCGCGGCGTTAAATCCTGCCACTGCAAGTTATCTACCATTCGATGGCGTTGAAGGTCTCGGAAAATACCATAGTCGCACATAATGTCCCAGGTGTAGCGCGGTATTTCCAGGGCTCGGCCTGGTTTATGTCTGCGATTAAATCTTTCACCCATATAAGTTTCCATCACTCTAGACTTATCCTCATAGCTCATGTCTTTGATGGCCTCTTCAATTTCAGCCAAAGACATATCTGTAAAAGGATATAAGATGTCAGGGACAATATCCATTTCGTTTTTAGGCGTGTAATTTGTCAGCGTAACGGGTTCGGTGTCCATTGAGTGTTGGCTTGGAAGCAGCTCCTGCGCAAGCGCTCTAGTGTTTTCTCGAGTTTCGGCCATGTACATAGTTGTTGCCCCGCCTCGTTCTGGGAGATCAGCACGTTGCAAGAATGTTGGTAATTGCTTACGCCCCTCACGGAGGAGTTGATCACCAACTCGACGAGCTTCCTCGGAACGTTCTCCTCGAAGACGCATAATAAGCATTTCAAGCGCCTGTCCACTAGCAAAAATTCCGACAGTAGATTTTGTAGCTGTTGGTAGCACTGGACGTATTGCATCACACGCTTGTGCTCGACAAGCGCTATTCCAGGCAATCATTCCGCCTTTGTCGTTATCATCTGGCTTTTCAACTATCTTTTTGGATTTTACATACTCTGTTAGTGATCTAACCATGCTGGAATAATGCGTAAATATTTCGTCCATTCGTGCGTCGTAAACCAGTTGCATTTCTTCTGAGAAATTTTCTGGAGTGTAGTATTTGAACTTACCTTTCTCGTCTGGCTGATCAAAATAGATGTACCTGGTTGATTGTTCCAAGTATGCCGCTAATCGCCCCCACTCAAGTTGTTTTGTAAGTAAGTTCGAAGCACCCTCAACAACGAAGTGTGAACCCACAAGCTGTTGAACAGAATCGTCTCCGTACGCTGTGATTACACGCTCTAAAAGTTTTTCGTCTTTGGCCGCAGAAGCTTCAGCAAATTCATCCAGTACAGTGACGCGCATATCATCGCCACGTCTAGATAGTCTAGCCATTGCGGCAGCGGCAGTAACCGGATTTAAATGCTCTGTAATAAAATATACGTCGCCTTCCAAGTCTGTAAATGCTTGTTCTGCAAATTCCTGACCTTTTGGTGTTCGCTCCCAGTGACCCTCAGGATTTTTAACAATATACGGACCTTTTTCAACTTCATGCATACTTGACTCCTTTTTTATTGGTAAATACGGATATATCTTTTCCCAAATTAGTTTGTGCACGGCATCAATTGACAAGAGCTCTCCATCACGCACGCAATCAATTTTTTCAAAATCTTTAGGGAACAAACTACATAAATCCTCATAAACTTGTTCTGCAGTTTTTAAATGATCCAAATCTGCCTCCAATATGTCTCGTTTCTTATCTGTGTAATCACGTTTTGATTTTTGATCGACTAATTTTTGGGCAATTTCCGCTGGCACTTTTAATACGAAACTCTTATCTGGTCGAGGTATTCCTAACATCTGGAATTCTAGGTTGTCTAACCATACAAAGAACCCTCGTCGTTCCTCTGGATTTACAAATTTAGTACCTTGATGTGCCATATTTGACCCAGTAAACCGATTTGCAATAACAATTTTTCCTGCATCTAGTGCAGATTGGATCTTATTCCGCGCAGCATAACGATCCAGAGCATAAAATAATGATCCTGTGTATGGTCCAACATCATCAGAGCTGCCGTAATCTCCATTTAGATATCTCTCTACAAAGTATGCACTTGGCGTCGAATACTGAGGAAAATCAACTTTTTCTACTTCATAACCTTTTGCTTCTAACTTTTCTACTAATAATTTGTACTGAGTGCCTTTTCCAGACCAATCAGTACCTTCGATGACGATGAAAACGCCTTTATTGTATATTCCACCCAAGTTGTTAGGTGGCATTAGTTCTCCTTTAGTCCTGCTATTAACTCTGGTAATTTGCGTGCATCTTTATACCCACGAGGCAACATAGCATCTGGCGTCCAGTTTGCAATTAACTCTTTAAGGTTGGATCCAGTTTGGTATTTTCCACTAAAACCACCATCACGTCCTTCGCCATAACTTCCATCAACCTCGCCTGTTTCATGAAAAACAGCTTGTGCAATTCTTTCTCCTACAGGTAATAATACGATTTCTGAGTGATTTAAATTGTAGATTTCCAAAGTTAGACGGTTGATGTACCCTGGATCTACCCATCCCGCATCAAAACATACTGCTATGCCGTTTCGGCCCCAGCTTGAGCGGGCTTTTACCTGATATGCTCCGGGTGGTTTGATACCAAAGAATTCGTGTGTGTGCGCAAGGATACGTTCACCAGGACGCAGTGGAATCACGGGATGATCATCAGGAATTCCTTCAAGCAACTTCATTCCATTCTTTTCACACCATTCTTTGTGGGGGATACCTGTTTGAGGTTCCCCAAAGTAGCGTCTTACGTCTTGTTCTGAAAAAGGATTGTAAACCGTGTGATCACTGTTTCTCTCTGTTCTGTAAAAATAATATCCTAATGTAACATCCAAGCTAGCCTGAGAAACATGTTTAGGGTTCAAAGGCGTGCAAACAATGTGCCCCGAATATAGATAATCCCAAATTTGTTTGTTACTTAGTACTGACACTGATGGTCTCCCTCCGTATGTGTATCAGTATTTTAGACGGGGTTGACCTTACAAACAATAACTTACGCGTATATTACAACAGTTTTTCGATCTCAGCACGAACATCTGCAGCAATTTCCTCTACAGTTCGCTCGGCATCAATCACAGCCACATGACCGGCCAGCTCTCGCTGAGTTGCCCATTGAACTGCTTTTTTGTAACCTTCTTGAACTCTTTCGTGATAATCAATCAATTGATCTTCATAATAATCACTAGGTTTATCTGTTCTTCCTTTTCGTCTTTGGTCTAGAGTTTTTTGTGCAGCAGAGAAAATTAAGATTAAATCAAATCCCATCAATTTCATAAGTTTCTCCGCAGAATCATAGCCCAAACGTTGGTCAGTCAGCTGATCACCAAATATTTGATACGCAATGACTGACATTGGGCTCCGATCGACTAGTACATGGCTGCCCTTCGAAGTCTTCTCTTCCATTTCATGACTTAGTTCAGTTCCAAGAGCCATTGATATATACAAATTTGTTTCTGGAGTTCGTGGTAAATCACTATCCAAAGCTACGGTTCTGATAGCTTCACCTATCATTGTTCCGCCCATATTTCGTGTCGACCAAGCTTTTTGATTTTCATCAGAAAGCCATTCAGCAGCTATATTTAATTGAGTAGTTTTTCCACATCCATCCGGACCATCAAATGCAATTTTTATACCTTCTGACATACGAATAGAATAGCTCAGTAATACAACTTTGTCAGTTGTAGTATAAACAATGTAAGTATTTAAACTATAGCCACTGGCACTAAGAAGAAGTATTAAGCGTTAAGCTTTTGGCACCACCAGAGCACGAGTCGGATAGACATAGTTGGCATAAGACTCGCCAAGGAAGAGCCCGCTAAAGTCACTGACGTTGACACGCGATACACGCCCGCCGCACGGCGCTTGGTCGAATCGTCTAAAGTAGGTTTGATCAAAGCGAGTGGTTGGGTTATCGAATGCTCCGGTATTAGCTAAGCCATTAATGTAGGCCATAGCCTCAGCGTCAGTGGCGGTTTGGAGTTCTGTGGCCGTAGTACGGTGGTTGTTGCCGTTCAACCAAGTTGTTTGTTTCTTGGCTGTACCCTTTGGTACGTTATAGTGGCGTGGTGCAAAAGATAGACGGTAACCCTTGCCAGTGACTACTGGGGTTCGTTTATCATTGTAAGCCTCTGGTCGAATATATGGATCGACAAAGTGCGAAGGAATCTTGCCTTGCAGGTCTGCGGCAATCGCTAGTTCATCAGCGAGGTTCAAGCCTTCTGGCACGATCATTAAGTCAAAAGCAGCTTCTGGACTTTCATCTTCTGGGTTGTGCGTGAAGTAATCAACTTCAGCCTGGAGTTCAGCCATCACGCCTTCATTAGCAAGTATAGCTTCAACATCAGTGCGGATAACATCAGCATCAACCGTTTCCAGCTGGGCTGGTTTCTTGCGACCTTTGGCCTCAGAGCGAGCAGCGTTGGTAGCATCTAATTCGAAGAGGTAGCTCGAATATGCTTGGTCAAAGCCTTCAAGCAGGGATTCAGGGGTTAGAGTGAGAGCTTCGGGAGTGGGGTCAGATTCTAGGGTAATGAGTGTTTCGTATGCAGAATCAACGGCGACGGAGCCGACAGCCATGCCACGTTTGTATAATTCTTGTTGCAATTCATCAACAGTAAAAACTTCTAGTAGCGCTTCGGGTTTAGCCTGAGTACCATTAGCAACCGATGTACCAACTATTTCACCGAATTTTTCTTTGTCCATTGATAGTAACCTCAACTTAAAGTAATATGTGCAATATTATACTATTAAACTAGAGTTAAGGCAAATTGTTTCTGGTCAACACCCTTTTGAACAGCCTAAATGGCATTAGCGTATACTCACCAAGAACAACTATTGAATTTCTGATAGAGATAGTTTGACGCTGGGGCCCATAGAAGTAGTCAAAAAAGCACTTTTAAAGTAGCTGCTTTTGACGCTCGCTGGCTTTGCGCCTTTGATCGCTGCAAGAATAACATCTATATTTTTCTTAAGATCTTGCTCAGAGAAACTTACTTTTCCGATTGCTGTATGAATAATCCCGTTTGAATCTACACGATATTCAATCTTACCTGCTTTGGCTTCTTTTACGGCTTTTTCTACGTCTGCATTAACAGTTCCACTCTTCGGGTTTGGCATAAGACCTTTTGGTCCAAGAACTTTAGCGTATTTACCAAGCTTGGCCATTAGCTTTGGAGTTGCAATCAACACATCAAAATCAATATCTTGTTTATCTAATTTTGTTAGCATTTCTTCGTTGCCTGCAAAATCTGCGCCTGCAGTCATTGCTTTTTTAGCGTCGTCTATTTCAGCGAATACAGCTACTCTTACTTCTTTTCCTGTTCCTGCTGGGAGGCTAACTGTTCCACGAATGTTTTGATCTGCATGCTTAGGGTCAACTCCTAGAGCAACGTGAAGTTCAACAGTAGAATCAAACTTTGTTGTTGAAGTTTTCTTTGCCAAGCTTAAGCCTTCACCTAGTGCGTATTCTTTATCTTTTTCAATATGTTTTTGGGCTTCTTTATACTTCTTGCTTCGGCGCTCAATTTTTGGTCGTGAAGGTTTTACAGGAGCTTTTGGCTTCTCCGATTCCTCTGACTTTTCTTCATCACGTTTCTTCTGGGCTTCAATCTTTGATGCCTTTTCTTCGGCTTCTTTAATTCCCTTTTCTGATTTCTTGCCTGCTTTAGCTAATTTTGGCTCTTCTTTTATCACTACTTTTTCAGTTTCAACAACTGCTGGTTTCTCAACCTTTTTAACTTCTTTAGCCTTTTTTGTAGCTTTTGCTTTCTTTGGGGCTTTTGCCTTTGCTGTAGTTTTTACTTTCTTCTCTTCTGTCATATGTATCCTTCTGTGGTCAATCGGCTCATCGCCTCCCACTTTCTTAGTTTATTCTTGAACTTCGATTCCCATTGATCGTGCTGTGCCAGCAACCATCTTCTTTACAGAATCAAGTCGGTCGGTGTTCATATCCTTCATTTTTTCTTCTGCTATTTCTGTAATTTGTTGATCAGTAAGCTTTTTTGCCAACTTCTCAGTGTTTGGTCGTCCAGAACCCTTCTTTTCACCCAGCTTTGCTAGGATCAAATCGTCTGTTGGTTGACCGATTACTCTAAAATCCATAGATCGATCGTCGTATATATGAATATGAGCAGTTACAATTCCGCGCATATCGCGCGTTTGATCGTTGAATGGTTGAACAAAGTCCATCATATTGACTCCGTACTGACCAAGTGTTGATCCAACTGGTGGACCGGCACTGGCTTTACCAGCAGGAATTTTCAGCTTTAAGTTAGCTGTAACTTTTTTTGCACCTTTAGCCATGGCTAAATCTCCTTATTTGAATATTTGCATTATGTTCGAAGTTCACTTTCGAACTAGTGCGTAACAGATAGATTATACTACATTAACGTAGTTATAACAACAGCATCACCTTTACTGGTATTTAGACTCTTTTCACCTGGAGTGAATCGAGTTCTACTGGAGTTTCTCGACCGAACATATTTACCAAGACTTTAAGCTTGCCTTTAGCTTCATCGATTTCTTTAACAGATCCGTCGAAGCCCTTGAAAGGTCCGTCAACAATGTTAACAACTTCACCAACTTTATAGTCAATCTCGTGTTTAGCTTCTTCTCGTCCCATTCGTTTAAGAATTTTCTCTACTTCATCTTGGGTTAGAGGAGAGGGGTTTGTGCCTGATCCTACAAATCCAGTCACTCCTGGAGTGTTTCGTACAATATACCATGCGTCTTCTGTAAGTTTCATCTCTACAATTACATAGCCCTGAAAGATTTTTTTCTCTACAGTTCGTCGTTTCCCATTCTTCACTTCAATCATCTTTTCTTTTGGAACTAAAATCTGAAAGATTTTGTCCTTCATATCCAATGATTCAGTACGTTGCTTTATACTTTCAGCAACCTTTTCTTCATAACCACTGTATGTGTGAATTGCGTACCATTGTTTTGTGCTATCGTATCTTTTTGCCATTTCTTTCTCCTAAATAATAATTTCTCTAAGTACTTTGTCTATGACCCAGTCAGCACTGGATACAATGAGTGCGAACACTGCGGCAAACATTATCACCGCTGTAGTCAACTTGATCGTTTCAGAACGGCTTGGCCAAATAACCTGTTTAACTTCGTTAAAACTAGCAATCGCATAATTTATGAATAGGATCTTTCCTAAGAACCTCAGCACAACTTGCACCGGCTTAAGCTTGAAGGGCCATGCTAAAAATCCAAATGGACGAACAATTGCTAGTAGAACTTTTTTTAATCCTCTAGCTGGTCTTGAAGCTTTTTTTGCAGTTGCCTTTAATCTCCGAGGTTGTTTGGCTTTTTCGCGCTCGATTTTACCATGTTCCCTAAAAGAAACTTGTTTTTTCGTTGTCTCAGATTTCTTTGCCCGTTTACTAGCCATTTCTTCTCCGATTAAAAAACACCTACATTTTGCAGGTGAGTCAAGTCAATGATACCGTAGAACGAGAGATTAGTCAACATTATGTTCTTCGTCTAAGTTTGTGACGGCAATGCTGAAAGTAGATCCTTTTCCAAGTTCACTTTGAAGTGTGATCTTTGCATGGATTAATTTTGCTAGTTTTAGAGTCACATATAAACCAAGACCTGTACCATTTTGTTTTCTGGTTTTATAATCCTCTGCTCGAAAGAACTTTTCAAAAACTTTTTCTTGATCAGATTTAGAAATACCTATCCCGGTGTCGGTTACATTAATTTCTGCACCATTTGGTGTTTTCTTTGCAGACAAACTTATACTTCCAGTATCGGTGTATTTTATAGCATTGGAAATAAAGTTTTGTGCAACTTCTTTGACATAAAGTCTTGATGAGCTAACCATTTCTAGCTTTGGATCGATAACTGTCACAAATTGCAATCCTTTCTGTTCGGCTTGTGGTTTATACAATCCTTCAAGTTCTTCGACGAGATCATGCATATTTACACTTTCTACATCAAGGGTTAGCTTGCCTCTTTGAGCCCTAGAAAGTGTGGAAAGGTCATTCACGATACTACTCAAATATAGTATCTGTTTATGCGCTTTATCGAGCATAGTTGCATTTTCATTTTGTCCAGCCTTTTTTGCTATATAAAGTGCATTGCTCAAGTTTCCCTCGGCAATTGTAATCGGAGTTCGAAGTTCATGGCTTACTACACTTATGAATTCATCTCTTTCTTCTTCGAGTGACTTTTCTCTCGTTATATCTCTTAATAATACAATGTGACCCTTATCGCCTTTTTTGCCATAACCGAAGTGAACTGGCGCAATGCTTAAATATATATTAATTGAGCTACCATCTGCATACGGTAAAAGATAATCTCTAAAGAACTGTGGTGTTTTTGTAGCTGTAATCAATTCTTTAACATCCACTGGTTTCTTTTTATTATCAATTATTTTCAAATAATTTGTAATATTTTGGCCATCAATGGTAGCGTTTGAGTCTAGGATATTTAGTGCTGCACCGTTATACATAACAATTTTTTGTTGACTATCAATGGCGATAACTCCATCGGCCATAGAGTTAATAAGACTTTTCAGCCTCTGTGAATCAACATTTGAAGTACTGCTTTCTACCATTAGAACTATTATACGCTAGTGATCACATGACGACCACTTGAGTATCGTACGTCGCCACTTCTTTTCTAAGATTTTTATGATCAGGGAGGATTTTTGCTACTTCATCCCAAAATGCTCTTGAGTGATTGTGTTGAATAGTGTGAGCGAGCTCATGAACTATCACATAGTCAATTAATTTCCACGGCAATTGCAAAAGATAAATATTAAACACTAAATTATTGTGATGGTCACAAGATCCCCAGCGAGATTGCAGTTTTTTAAATTTCACCGAATTGTAGCCAATATCATTTTCAATGGAAATATCATTAACTCTAGAAACTAATAATGTGTTTGATTCAAGGGCTAGAGCTCTTTCGCAAGCTTTTACTAGCTTTTTTTGTACGTTTTCACTTTCAATTGTATGATCATTTGCAATCGTTAGTTTTATTTGACCATTTTTTACTATTGTACGGTTTGATTCTCCAGAAACTACAGCAATTTTATGTTGTTTTCCGATAAATGTTCCATGTGTCAGAACGTTCGTTTCTTTTTTATGTTCCAGGATCCACGACTTCTTTTGTAGAACATATTGCTTGGCTTGTGCATATGGATACCAATTTGGCATTGTCACTTTTACGCAGTTGCCCCGAATATGCAGTTTTAAGCTTCTCGTGCCTTTTCTTTTTTGGAAACTAACTGAACCGACACCCTCAATTTCAATAATTTTTATCGCCATATGGTTATCTAATTCTTAAATGCCGTCTGGCATAATCAATTCTTCCACCAGGAACCAAATTGATCATTCCAGGTTTTACGACATGACTTGATACATCATCTGCAGATACTAAGCCTAGGTCGTACAATCTTCGATATATCGTTCCTTGCTGCATTTGCCACGAGTGTTTCGCGCTGAGCACAATAGGATTTTCGTTTTCTAGTGGATGTTTCATTTCTGTTAGATATGCTTGGTAGCTTTTTGGATCAAAAATTCTTGCATATTTATCATCGGCTTTTCGTCTGTCTCGTTCTTTGATGCGAGCAAATGCACTGTCGGCGTCTATTTGTAGCCATACCAACTGACATTCCGCCTTGGATTTTTCTGCAAGCTCTCGAATAGATTTTCTCTTTTTGTGGGTATTGGCGTTAGTATCATAAATTACACTCATTCCAGCGTCCAAAAACTCTTCTGCCATGTATTCCATAAGGTGATTAATGATTGTATCCTCGGCGCCGTCGTACCTTGGTTGCTCGAAAAGTTCAAATCGGATTCTATCTGCACTCAAATGAGCAGCCATAAGGCTATTGCAAAGGTTCCTCGCAAAATGAGTCTTTCCAGATCCAGGGAAGCCATAGAGCATGAATAATATAGGTTTCTTTGTAGATATTTTGCTCATGACTTACTATTCTAACAGTTACGCAATCAAAAATTAAAAGCTAATGCTTATTGGCAGGGGTGCCAGGACTTGAACCCGACCTTTAGGTTTTGGAAACCCACGTGCTAGCCACTAACACTACACCCCTATAAAACAGTATAATTATACCTTTTTACGACCAAATTGTCACGAGAGAACTATTTTTTGGGTTTTACTTCGTTTCGACCTAAGTTTTTCTTTGTTTCAGTAAATATTACATGTTTTCGAAGTCTAGGATCATACTTTCGTAGACTAAGTTTGTCAGGGGTATTTCGTGCATTCTTCTTTGTATAGTAAATACGTATTCCAGATTCTTCTGAAACCATTCCCAAGATTTTTCGTTTACTTTTCTTTGCCATGAACAACATAATAACAGATTGGTGGATATAAATCAACACGAATATTGTTAAATTGCCCCTGTTATGGTAAAATCTCATGGTACGTTTTCGTACAAATACGCCGGCATAGCTCAGTTGGTTAGAGCGACTGTTTTGTAAACAGTAGGTCGTGGGTTCGAATCCCTCTGCCGGCTCCAAGTTTATCTTGGCGCCACATATGAATGAACGACGTGCGAGATCGCTCATTCACTGACTAGATGTGAGGTCTGTCAGGTGGGTGTTTATGAGAGCTACCATATGAAGCTCTCATATGCAGGGTTAGTGAAGCGGTCAAACACGGCAGACTGTAAATCTGCTGGCTTATGCCTTCGTAGGTTCGAATCCTACACCCTGCACCATTCTAGACGAACAGCCTCTTCGGAGGCTTTTTGTATCTGTAATGACTCGGTTCTAACCTTTTCAATTCTAGCTCTTAGCGGTTTAGCGTTCATACTTACCGGTATGAGCCATTCTTCAGGGGTGATTTGTAACTTTCCATCCAATAACGTGGGGTTCTTACCAATCGCAAGTAATATATCTCTCTTATGCCCTTAATCACCCTCAGCGAACTTTTTGCTTTGACCAGTATCTACCCATTTACATATCCATTAATTTAGAACTGGAAATATTATCTACTAGTAGCTACGTAAGTGCAAATCCTAATGCTAGATGATATAATAGTCTTTAAGGTCGAAGACAATGGAAGAAGTACGTGAAATGGATAACACATTAAACAATAGTGGAAGCGTGGAGCAAACGACATGACAAAACACATGGAGGGCAAGGGGCATTCAACAGCATCGTTAGTGCTTGGCATTTTAGCTATTATTGCATCCCTAACTATTCTTTTTGGTGCACTTTTTGGTATTTTAGCGATAATCTTTGGTGCAAAATCGCTCAAAACATTAGGTAGAAAAAAAGCAATCTCAGGAATTGTCATGGGCAGTATCGGTATAGTCCTAAGTCTGCTTATGATTTTGATAATTATGCTTGCAATTCCAGCACTGCAGAAGAGCCAGCGAGATAGTGCCCGTAGGAACGACGTTAGCATTCTAGCTTCAGACGTTGTGTCATACCAAACAAATAATCGTGGACAGTATCCGAGTGCAGATAATCTCGAAACTTCCAATCTTATCCTGGTAAAATACGTTACGAGTACGGGTAAACCGACAACTGACACTGCTATTTATGCAACAGGGTTGTATTGTGACGGCACGTCATCTGAGCAAGCGTTCTCAATCACCGTGTCACTAGAAAGCAGCTCGACGTATTGTCAGGATCTGTGAATAAATGAAGAAGAGTAAGATGTAAATAACATGGATAGTGACGCTAAAGACGGCTGGATAATCGCTCTAGGAATTGCAGTTTTTATATGTGCTATTGGTTGGTACTTTGACGCAACAACACAAGATGACACAACCCAAACTAGTTCTGACAACAAAGAAGATACAAGCTATAGGCTTGAACTCGCTGAAGATCGTGTTCTTGAGTACGACGATGCATTAAGTGAAGCGAACAATAATATAGAAGAAGGTTCGTCTTGTGTTGACGAAGCATACAGTTTTTTCAACGATGCATATTTTGATGATGGAATGTATCAACTGGACGATTGCAGGCGTGATACTGTTGACAGCCCAGGGACTGATATTTAACTATCAAAAATGTGCCAGGGATATATCGGAACAAACAAACAAATTCTAGAAGACATGCAACAACCCTCTTTTTATTCGTCTTGCTCGTAATCACGGGCTATATATTCGATTGGGCCCTATATTCAATCATTAATCGGATGAACGCGGACTTTAGTGGTTATGTTTTCGGTGTTCCATTCCTGCCATTCACTTATTTGTCTTTACTCATCACCGCGAGCTACGCTGTTTATGTTGGCGTGAGGTGCTCGAAGAAGACTAGGATACGCATAGCGACAATACTCAAGAGACATGCAAAGACTATAGGGTTATTCGTAGCAGTTGCACTAGTTATCATCGGTATATTTAGTATTGAAGTAGCTCCACTACGTGCATTTAATGGCGTCGTATGGATGAATAAAGGGCCTAAATACATTTCTGACGAAGAAGTGTCGTCCCGTATGCTTGCGATAAACTCCCCTGCCGAGAAGCAGATTGAGCGGGATGTGCAAAAACAAACTAAGTCTTGCGCCAGTGTGCCT
>JALYPT010000027.1 GCA_030856205.1 bacterium
CGGCAACGTCGAAATCTTTACCTTCTTCAAAAGCTTCGCCAACTGCTTTAAAGTTTTCGAAGAATTGACCAAGCTTTGGAAGTAGTGCAATTACATGAGGAAGATCCTCAAGACTTACTTTTTTATCGGCAGAAATCTTTTTAGCTGCAATTGCTAAAATTTTAAGATCGCCTAAGATTGCTTCAATTTTTTCTGTTCCTAAGTTCATGCTCCCTCCCTGGGATTATTTATTTCTCGACATGAGAATATTTTCAATGTTTATCGTTCTTTGCTTAATCTCTCTAACGTCTTCCTGGATAACGGTTACCGCCGCTTTGGTTGGCTCAACTGCGGTATTAGCTCTGTTAACAATGTACGCATCAAATCCGTAAAAAAGCCCAATCACTGTAGAGCATGGGACGATCACGTATTTAACAATCATCGAGAATGACTTCATGTCTTACCTTTTAATTAATTATCTAATGTTTTTCTTTTTCTGCGCTTGTCACTACGCCCAGGCGAAACCAGGGCTTCAGGTTCTTTCTCTTTTGTCCTAGGTTGTTCAATCTCGGCATCAATAATAGTTTTTCCCATGGATATTTCCGAGGCAATGTGAGACCAACCATTAAGTAGTCTCAGGAGTCCCGATGGGTATAGTTCGGCAGGAGTTTTAACCGCGCTAGTTGAGTTAAGGATAATTACTTTAACGGGTTCCATTTTTATCTCCTGAGATTGCTCTTTTTCTTTTTTCTATTTCTTTGTCTCTTTCGGCCATGCTTCCACCTTTATACTGGGGGAATGTTGACAGCGATCTTTGCGGGTTATCCGTTACTAGGTTAGCTGCCGCCGAAAGACCTTTTTCTGTGGTTGGGACCATTTTTCCCGTGGTCTCAAAAACCTTCCCAATCGACTCCTTGGCCTTATTCGCGGTCATCTTGGTAACTGTGGTGCCCTTGCTTTCGGCTACTGTGCTGGCCATTCCATAGAATTTGGCAACGTAGGCCTTCCATCCTGACCCGCGATTGTCCAGGAGATTATTTAAGCTTTCTCTTGAAATAGTTAAGGGCCTTGAAGTGCTGTTTAAATAGGTCAGGTTATCAACTAGTTTTCTATAGTCATCAACGCCAATAGTTTCCCTGATTTGAGAAGCTGACCTTCTGATTGCTTCTAGCGCAGAGTCGGCCCTAGCTACTCCGCTTTTATTTAACTTATAAAGAATATCCGCAATGTAAGACTTACCTATTTCTTTAACCCTTTCCTCTCCAATAAGTTCCTTTAACTCGCCAATTTTTTTAGTGCTATTCATAATCGTTTTTACAACGTGTTCATTAGCAACTTTGTCCCCTATTAGTGACTTAAATATCTTGTCTTGTGTTTTATAAATCGAGTAATTTTTATTAGCTGCTAAGAATTTTGCGCCAAGCCCTGGTGCTTCCTTGTTTAAAGTTGTTTCGAGAGTTGAGTTTAGGTTTGTAATAAATCCTTGAATTAATCTGTGGCCATCGGGATCAGAAACTTTCATGGCCTTGGCATTTGCCTTTAATGTTTTAACCAGCGCATTAGCCGCCTGAAACCTAACTTTGAGTGATGGATTTCTTGTAAGCGAATCTATACCTTGAAAAATAACTTTTTGCAGCTTATTGAATGTTTCTTCCGTCATCTCGGTTGATACATCATAGGCAGTTCTGTTACCTAATGGATCAATAAGGCCATGCTTTGCAGCTTCATTTTTGTATTGGTTTAAGAGTGAGCGCTTTCCAATCATTACGTCCGCCCCTTCCTCTTCCACTGCCTGATAAAGTTCCTGAGAAATCTTTTTTCTCGAAGCTACAACAGTCTCAGCAAACTCTTTAACTGTTTGGCCAACTACACCAACATCATTATCGAAATCAATTTTTCGCCCTGTAATGCCTTCAAGATTTGCCTTTATAAGTTTTGCCTGGCCATCTGCCTTCTTTCTAGCGTTTCCTCCAATGAGAGGCATATCCATAATCTTATTTTCTGCAATTATTGCCTTGCCCTGCGCCGCTTGTCCTGGGCTTGGAAGCGGTAAGCCCTCTCTCAATGCTATTTCGCCGAGTTTTTTTTCATTCTCTTGAACCATTTCCCTTGATGATTGATCGGTAATTTCTCCCATAATATCGGCAGCGGTTAATGCTTGTGGCTTTATCTCTCCACCCATTTCAATAGCTTGATTTCCAATCGTCTTGGTTGTTGTCTTGCTTGCTGAGTCAAGCTCTCCCTTCCCAAGGTTTTTAATAAATTGAGAAATCCCGCCAAGCGCTTTAGATGCTAATGGCTTTATGTACGCACCAGCACCAGAGGCCAGGCCGCCTATTCCTGCGCTTATACCAGTCTCTAGTGCGCGTTCTTCAAGTGTTGCAACCTGTGGTGTCCCTATTGCCGAACTTAAGCCTTGTCTAAATGCTGAGCCAGTACCGGCACCCATTGCTCCCATTCCGGTGGCCAAAGGGACACTTGCTGTCCCGCCAGCCGGTAATCCTGCTATGATGCCAGTAACTCCACCTGCTATACCTCCAACCATTTCGGGAGTGGCACCAGCAAAGTCTGCAAGGTCTGCTGTACTTAGTCCTGGTTTGTTTAAAGGTAGAAAGCTTCCATTTTGCTTAAGGTATAAATCGCCTTTCTTGTCTTCCATTATGTTTTCTTGGCCAAACTCTCTCTCGAGAAATGCTTTTCTGTTTGATTGAATTGGCTCAATTGAATACTGAGCGCGTTTCATAAATTCTAGTGAGGCTTCTTGTTCATCATTAACCCTTGGTTTCCAGTTATCTTTCTCGGAAGGGTCTCCGCCCATAAATTCGTGCGCGTCCTCGACTGTGCCTATTTTTTTCCAACTTGCTGCGTCCGAAGGATCTCCGCCGATAAAACTGTGACCGCCCTCGGTTTTTCCGATGAATGGCGTATCCGAGGCCGGCCCCCTACGGTTTTTATTTCTGTTAGCGTCTCTAGATGTCGGGATAATTTCAATTTTTGGTTTTCGCTTAAACCCTAAAATATTTTCCATTACTTACCACCGTATTTTGCCCACGGACCAGGACCGCTGGTTTCTTTTTTATCAGTCAACGGAGATTCGTTTAAATTAAACCCTTTCAGTGTTCCTTTTTCTCCGAAATGCTTCGCTTTTTGAATCTCAAGCTCTCTTATTGCTTTAAGTTGGATGATTTTTTCTCTGATAATTGCAGCGTTTTCTTTCGCCCCTAATTGGTCGTTATAGTAATCCCTGGTTACAGCTTCCCGGTCTGAATCTGAAACGGAGCCAGGTAATAATTCTTTAATTGTTGAGAAGGCAGCATTTTTTGCCCCCTCTCTTCTCCTGATTGCATCGCTTGACCTAACCCAGTCTGGGAATGGTATTTTTGTACCGCTTGCTTCCCCAAAACCTTGATCTGTTTCTAATTCGTCAGCAATTTCCTCTAGCCTCTTAATGGACGATGCAGAGTTAACAACCCCTTTAGAGGTAAAGTTATTGTAATTTTTCCCATACTCTCTATCTGCGGACTCATCGCCCTTAGTAAGAACGGGCGACGATGCTTTAGCGGCGGCTTTTTGAGCAGAGGCCTCATTTTTTTTAATAGTGCTTCTTGATACTTCCTCGTTTATCCCGTCAAGCCGGCCCTGTCTTTCAAGTGCCGCCTGGTCCTTAAGTGCTTTTTGCGTATAGTTTTTGTCTTTAAGAACTGAACCTAAATCCATTGGCATATTTGATAAATATTGCGAGCCAATTCCTGAACCAACCACGTCTTTACCGGTCTGTTCAGCTATCTTGCTTTCTACCTCTAACGCCTGAAGTGCTTGCTGCCTTCTTGTCGCTTCGGCCTGAAGACCTTGCGATTTTTGCTTGTCTTGACCCGTGATAAAATTCTGCGCGCCTTGGTTAAAGCCTTGAGCGATTTTAGCAATTCTATCTTCGGTTGTTTCTCCACGAATAAGCATATTTATCCTTTATGCGTAAGAGCCGTAATTTTGAGTTTTTGGATTCTTTGGAGAATTAAAGACTGTGCTAAGCCCTTGACCTGTTTGCCCGCCCGCCATAGCACCCACAGGGCCGCCAAACATTCCACCGGCCACGGTTCCGGCCAGAGGGGCAAGTGCACCGGCGATACCTAGAATTCCGCCTGATCTTTGACCTTCAATAGTATTAAAATTCATTCCGCCTTGGTTTATTCCACCAACTCCGATACGGGTTGAGGCATCTTGAATTTGTTGATTTCTAATTTGTCCAGGTAGTGCCGCCCTGATTGCAGATAATTGATTACCGGCATCCATGTCGATTGATCGATTGGCCGAAAGACCCAGGGATGACCCTGCAAGCCCTCTTTGCGCCATTAATTTCTGGGCATTTCTTCTAGCGTCTTGTGCCGAAGAAAGAACACCGCTTGTCTGTAAGGCATTTTGTTGACGAACAATATTTTCTGAAGGCGTATCAAGTGCGGTATTTAATTCTCCAATACCTTTTGACTGGGTAGCACGAACTTGATTTGTTATTTCGTCGGGGTTTATGTCTTTAGATTTTTTACCAAGTAAAGCATCGGACATGCTAGGGAGTAAACCGCTTTGGTCGGCACCTGTTATATTTAGTGGATCATACATGCGCGAGACCACCGAGAGCGGCCCAAGGTTTTTAGTTACGCCACTAATGGCCTTTTTAGCACTGTTAAAAAATCCCATAAACTTTTCCTTGGTTAATTAAAGTTCGCGGGCCAGAAGTTTTGCATTACTTACAAATAAAGTTCCAAGCACTCTTAGTCCCTGAATTTTATAAGTGTACGTTCCGGCGACCGGTGTATCGAAAAATCTGATCGAGCTAGACGGTACGCCACTTTCAATCGATCCCGAGACACCATTTAAAAACAAATGCTGAACCCCGACGTCGGTTGCGCCCCTTATCAACTTAAGCGATACCGCCGCACTCGTTCCCGTTACCTGGGCCGAAACATTTGAAAGACTAGAGTTGTCTGAGTTAATAAGTGAAATCTCGACCGGTCCACCCGTGGTAGTAATACTTAAAGTTAATCCAGTCACATCAACATAGGTCACACTAGAGGTAGAAAATGACCCACTTCCGACGGTACTAATAACGTAATTAGTGGTAGCAAGTTTTGATCTAGCAATCGCGGCACTTGCTGAAATATCAGCATTAACAATCGTGCCATTTAAAATCTTGGCACTCGTTATAGTTTCATTAGTTACGCAATCACCAGGAAGCTCATTGAGCCTTGTATATGCGGTGTTTACGTCAAGATTGTATTTGGTCGATGTTAAGACCGCATTTGCGCCGTTATTAACCCTTGAAATAGGTGAGCTGCATACTGAAAAAGCGTTACGACTTATCAATATTAGAGCGAATAAAAGAATAATATTTTTCATGGAAACCTCTTTTCTTTATTTTCTCTCAATTAATAAACTAAAACCTTGTCACTACGACAGCGCGAAGCTACTTCTTTGTATCCTGTAAAAGTTTAAGCGCGTCCTTTAAGTCTTTAATAGTCGTTATCTTTGAAATGTCTAAAGCTTTAAAGTCATCATCAGCTTTATCTCTCTTAGATTTAACTTGAGCATCGGCACTTTTCTTGGCTTCAATCGCTGCCAAGTGTGCTGCTAATTTTACTGGATTATTCTTTAAAACTTTCTTACCAGTATTGACCTGTTCGTAACCAGTGATCTTGGTGCAATAAGCTTCAAAACCATTATTAGCGTTCATGGCATAGAAGAAAAAAGATTCTGGTATTTCTCGGCAAAGAGATGATCGAAGTTCTTCACAGGCCACCTCATCGGTGCAGAGAGTAGCGTTTTCTTTTATTCCATAAATAGGATTACCATTAACTATCTCGTCTATGGCATCATATTGCTGACAGAATCCACCAAGGAAAGGTACGCACGTTGATTGTTTATCACCTTCACATATTTCTTTATGTGAGAATAAATCTGCTTTCTCGCAGGTCTGTAAATCAGAGATTGCGATAAATGAGGCGTGAGAATTAAAAGATAAAAGTGTTAGGAGGATGAGTGTTTTCATTATCTTAATCTCCTGATTGTAACTTGTGCATAGACTTCCGATTCGCCCGTAGTAGCAGGTACGCCAAAGCCATTTGTTGCCTGTACGGAAGTGGTGTAATGTTGAAGCTCAAATGTTTTAGCGCTAGATATTGTGAAAACTCCTTGTATGCGGGAGAACGTGGACGCTGTCGCGGTTGATACTTCGCTATATTCAGAACTTCCAATTATAGGAGTTGTGCTATCTGTAATATTTCTTAGTCTTATCTTGTGTTGGGATACTCTGTAGCCTGGCGCAAAACCTTCTAGCTGATACGTACCGGCCGGTAATATAAATTGGTTAGACGAAAGAGATGTTACTATTCCCAAAGGATCAACTAGTGTGTTTAGCGTTCTTGTGGCCGTGGTCGCTGCACTAGTCGAACCGCCTGCCGTACCACTTGCCTTAACGTCCGTTATCGTCGCCACTCTTGCAAGGGATTCAAAATCTCCCACGATTACCCGCTTCGCCTTAAAGTCTGCGCTCCCCTTGGTGCAGTAGATAGTAAACGGTTGCTTTGATGAACCAGAAAACTGCTGTGAAACTGTAGTTGAACTTGAAACTGCGTTTGCTATCAGAATAGTAGATGAATCGTGCCAACAGTTCGGAGCTGCTGTAAAAATTCCTGTGTTGTATGTACACACTGTAGGAGAAGCATTGGTACAGCTACCGCTTATCCAATCCAGATTTTCATTAGTCACTACCCCTGTCGATGAAACATCGGCACTAAACACATTCTCGCACTGAGTATCTGACTGACATTGAGAAGTGTAAGTTGAGGTTGAGCCAGAGAGGCCCGCGATTCTTACGGATGCGAAGAAACTCCATGTTCTAGTGTTGCCGAAAAACGTAGCATTTGTTTTCGTAAAATTGTTATTTGCTGCGACACCACTTGAAAATGTTAAATAACTAACAGAGGCCTCTATTAGTGGAATAACTAAAGAGTCAATAGCGGCACCACTTCCGTGCCCACTTGCTGACGATAATGTGGGATAATCAGAAGATGATACATCTCCTGAAGGTAGTGAAACTCTCGCTTCACTCCCTACGGTTGTGCCCGTAGTAAAGGTGCAGGAAATATCCCTGCTTCCTCCGTTTTGGCGGTGCCTACAATTGATTGACGTAACTGTACCGAAATTTGTAAAGGTCGGAGTATATGAGGTCCATTTTCCGATCACGCCTAGATCATTTACAATTTTTGCCGGGCCAACAAAAGTTTCATCAGCATAAATATCATCTGTGACCGTAGACCCTGAGCATATTTTATAGCCGACCGAAGTAGCACCAAGTATTACGCCAATCTCGTAATTATCCCAAACATCTCTTGATGAAATAGTTATGACGTTAGAAGTATCAGCACCATTAACCCTTGATGTGAATGTAGCACCGACAACGCTTGTCTTAATGAATGCTGAGACAACGCCTTGAGTATTAGTAAATTCTGCACCTGTAGTTTTATCGACTGTGTAACAACCGTTCTGTGCGGCGAAATTAAGCTTTAAAGACTTTTCATTGTTTGGAGTCGCTAGAATTATTACTGACTCTTGAGATGCCGTACAAGTAGCACATGAGCCGTCAGCGGCAACGCCATCTTCAAAAGAAGCATCAACCAATAAGTTTAATCTTGACCCACCGGCACCGCCACCGGCCAATTTCCATTTAACATCGGTTGACGAGTAATAATAGGGAGCTTTTTTGGTAGAGTTATAAACGCAGTCACCGTTAGCGGGTGTTCCTACCGCAAGCATTTGAACGTCGGTCATTACCGGGCATGGCCTAAAGCCTTTCGCGGTCGATGAGGCGATTAATTGGTCAGTAAATGTTTTAACCCCAGCGATAGATTCATCACCTGTTCTATGAACCCCGTTCGTGGAAAAATCAGTGACCCCATTATTTATTTGAGTCTGCACATTTCCCGTTATACCGTCTAGTCGACTAAGCTCAGTATTATCCACTTGGCCAGTGCCAATTTTTTCAACGTCAATCTGTGCATTAGTGGCCACGTTTGCATTAACGATACCCGTAATAGTGTTGCTTGAAGCTGAAATTGTTTTATTGGTTAATGTGACCGAGGCAGCGTTTTTCGTAGCATCTGAAGTATTGTCTACGTTACCTAGTCCGACGTCGCCTTTAACAATTCCCGTGGGCGAATTAATGACTGGTGAAGTCAAGGTTTTATTCGTTAATGTGACCGAGGCAGCGTTTTTAGTGGCGTCACTAGTATTGTCTACGTTACTAAGTCCAACCGCCGCCTTATCAAGAGTGGCCAGTGCCTTGTCGCCTCTAATATACTGGGCCGATGTTCCGGTAGCAATGGACGCCTCTTTCCCGTTTAGCTGGGTTTGAAGTGCTGACGAAACACCGTCTAAATAACCTAGTTCAAGCTTATCAATACAGGTGCCGTCTTTAATTCTCAAACAATCGGCATCAATCGTACTTGTTCGCTGGCCAAGCGCCATGGTCGAGACAAAAAGTAATAATAAAAGTATCTTCATAAAACCCCTTAAGCTAAAAGCTCAGTTTTTTTGTAGTACATAGTACAGGCGTGACTTGCCCCGGCCATATTATCAAGAGTCGCCACCAGAATACTCTTCTCGGTATCGATAGCGCTTAGTGAAAACGTAACTCCGGAGACGCCTAGATTTTCTGATCTTTCCATTTCGTATAACTTCCACTTGTCAGCATTTAAGACAGCATCATTTACACCCTCAAGGAATATTTTTCCCGATAATGTTTTAAAAGCTGAGTCTGTGCGCCGGTAAATGTAGTAATCAATAATTAAGCAGCGAGCGCTTGCGAGATAAGATCCAATGGCCGTTAGATTGTTTGCGCTATTATTTGTTAATGATTCGACAGGAGTGGAGTTTAATAACCTAGTGAGCTTGTAATAAAATGAGCACGAATGATTAGCGCCGGCCATATTGTCTAACGTGGCCACTAAGATACTTTTCTCGGTGTCAATATCGTCCAAGGAAAACGTAATTCCCGAAGTGGTGTCCATTTCCGAGCGAGATGATTCAAATATTTTCCACTTGTCGGCGTTTAAAACCGCATCGGTAACGCCTTCAATAATTATCCGCCCACTCATTCGTTTAAATGATGAATCGGTACGCCTAAAAACGTAGTAATCAACAATCACGCAAGACGCGTCCGTTAAGTAATCGCCAATACCTGTAATAGAATTAATCGCATTATTAGTAAAAGTCGTTTTACCCGTAGTATCCGCTGCGCCACCCGATCCGCTTAGCTCAGACCAATTAGCGTCTAAAATTCCGCCGACTAATTGATAGTTTGTTTGAACTGACTCAACGTAAACTAGAAGCCCTTCAAATCTTTTCCCAGCAGCGATAGCATTTCTGGCCGTAATATCGGCAACGGTCGTCCTGTCATCCAACGGGAGGGCCGCGTTCATTGTAAAATTTGAGCCTAACTGTATTCCCATCTTTTACCTTATAAACGTGTAATTGGTTGTTAATGCCACTACAGGGTTATTAAATTCATAAATTCGGTATGAAACTGGGTTGCCATCAAGGCCCGTAATATTGGCCGTAGTTAAAGTCCAGTCGCCAAAAGTCTCAAAATTGTTTTCATCTTTAATTGAGGTAAGTGCGCCGTAAGAAGCGGGATAAGCAAAATAGTAAACATTGCCGTTTAAGGTCGTGAAACTCACATTTAAGCTTGCTGTACTAGAAATAATTGACTTCGTTAAAAGCGCCACATTTGCCGCCGAAAGACCTGGCACGTCGGCACCGTAGTAATATGGATAAACGAATGGATAAGTAACCGTGTTGGATTGAACCGTCGTGGTGCCGTCACTTACTCTTGAATAAAAAGTCATGGTATCAGTGAAAGGAGTTGATTCAGTGAATGTTTCAACGCCGCCGCCGGCCACTGGTGCGGCCTCAGTATTAACCAAAACACCATTTCGATAATGTGTAACCGCCGCAATATCATCGGATCTTTTTGTCGTGGTGGCGCTCATGTTAACCGAGGCAACCGAGGCACCTTTTTCTCGTACTGACTGGGCCGGTGAGCATGAAAGAGAAATTAACGGGGCAAGATAAGAAAAATCTAAAATCTTTGCAATCGTGTCCTCAAGCCCTAACGAGGCAAAGGCTTCGCTAAACCGTGCCGAGTATCCCGATAGAGCGCCCGTTTTCCATGAAACAATTGTAGGCGTAGTTTTCTCTAGGTAATCACCAGTGGTGCCACCTGAGGGGAACAATGCCGCCGCTGCCGCCGCACTTGCTGCCGCCGCCGCTACCGATGCCGAGACCGATGGGTAATAAGTATTAGTTTCAGAATCAAAGCCACCCTCTTCGTCGTCGCCGTCTTGGGGTTTATTTCTATTACCATTTTTACTAGAATCAATTTGCATTGAAACCAGGCCAATGTTCGTAGCTATCTCGTTTTGATAAAATCCAATCGCTATTGATTCGCCGACTCGATTAATGTCGGATCTTGCGGTAACGACCGTGCGGCCATCACTAAAAATTCCCTCGTCTAAAAGGGATTCATCTAAAATAAAGCCATCCTCGGGGTCAGTGAAGTCGTAACTACCCTCTGCCACTTCGGCAAGGTTATAGTTTATAAATGTTTTAACCGTAAGTGATTCACTAGAGACAATCGCTTTTAGGATTAATTCTCTAAAGTTATAAGTGGCATCGTCGTCACCGTCTTCCGGTAGCCAAGGAAGGACCGCAAAGGCATTAATCGACACTTCGGTATTGGCCGCATCGCGATCAGACCTTTCTTCGATAATTGAGTGCTTCATAACGAAGCCGTCACTGGTTCCGAATAGCACCATGTCCCGACCAGAAGTGTTTTCACCAAGGACGGCGCAGGTTGCCGCCGAGGCGAATTCATAAGGCTTAAAGCCGCCTACATTGAATTCATAAACATAGGTCTTCGTGTAGGCCGCATTCGAGCCTTCAGAAACCCATGTCATATACTGATCCAAGGTTGGATAATAAACTGAAAATGATTTGGCCAAACCGTTTCTATTAACTTCATAGACGTGGCCAGTGGTTTTAAAAATATCGTCAATGTCGCCGTTACCAAGAGTGATAGCGTCGCCCTGTTTATCAACTACAAGTCGCCCATTAGCTACGGCCCTGAAACCCTCTTCGCTTAAAAAATAAACTACTCCGTTTTTAACTTGAATAGTGTCATGAGAAACGCAACCAATCTCTTCCGACAGGACAACCATTTTAGGCTCGCCACCAATCTCGGAATAAATGCGCGTTGATTTTCTTTTAAAGATAACTAGGAATGGATCTAGTACCGTATCGCCAAACAATCCAACCGCAAGCCCCGTAACAGGCCCTTTGCCAGGAATAGGCAAAACCAATCCCGTATCAAGAGAGTTAAAAGCATCTGGTAAATTTTCTTCGGAGAAATAAACTTCATTAGGAGCGCCATTATTACCGGCATAAACTAAGCGCGAGTTAAAACTTGCGAGGTACTTAGCACCTATTCCGCCATTAAGATCAAAGGCATTTCTACCTGGAATATCATTATTAATGGGCGGGGTTTGAGAGCTGGTTGATTCTCCTGTAATATTGTAAGTCGTCGAGTTTAGGTTAACTTCGGCAATAAACAAATAGGCCGAATCGGTAGTAACATTCTTAAGATAAATATTAACTTTCGTTACGAAAGCATTTTCTACAACAATCGGAATTCCTGTGGCCGTAATAGTTAGGTTTGGTGCCGTTAAAGTTATCTCGGCGGATTCGGTATAGTTTGATTCAAAACCTAGAGACGGGGCATAAAAAGTATAAGCAACCTTGTAGGTATTAGCAGTAATTAAGCTACCGCTCGCAATACTTGCCGCAAGAATAGGCGCAACGCCTGGTTTAGATTGTCCAAGCCTAGAAAAGGTTATGCCGTCCCATGAGTAAAGTCCGTTATCTTCAATGGCGATAATATGGCGATCATTGTCAGTGATCCCTCTATGAACCGACTCTTCGGTTATTTCACCGTTTGAGGGTGTGAACACTATCTCGACCGGGGCACCCGTTTCGGCCACGCTGTAGAGCTTGGTTCCGACTTTGGCGATTGTATATTGTGAGCCATCTGATTTAGAGAAATATGAAAGTGACTTTATACTCCCGCCTAGCGAGACCGCATTAAGGCGAGAAGATCCGTAGCGAGTATCTAGACGGTCCTGAACTGAGCATACATTTTTTGCATCTAGAAATTTTCCACTTCTATCGTGAATCCGGTAAGACACCGGTACGTTAAAGCTTCCAATGTTTTTAGACGCCCGGAGGTTTAAAGGCATTAATACACCAACCCGTCAGAGTCAGGAGTTACGCTTCTAACTCGACCTGATTTCTTGGTTGATTTACCTTTTCTAGAAATGGTTAATCTTAGTCCTTCATCGTAATTAAGTTTCTTAGACTCTTGCCCGGCCCGGTCCCGATAATTGTAGCCACGCCAAATTACGTAATTTCGTAAATCGTTATAAAGCCATGAAGGAATTTCTGGCACTGAAGTAGCAATCCCAAAAATCTTAGAAGGTATTTTAAAGTAAAAAAATGATGCCGTGGTATCAGTAGTGGGCGAAGGATAAACCTGAATTTCTTCCTGGTTAATTGATGCCCACAATTCTGGAATTCCGTTTGTATTGGAGGCGTTTGATTTAAAGATTAAATCTTGAAGAGATGTGCCGCAAATAATTCGGCTATCTTCAATATAAAACTCACCGTCAATCATGAAAATGGCGTTTTCTTCGGGAGGAGTTAAAACACTCGTAGTTGGTGCGGTAATCACATAGGTGACAGGTACTTCAAAACCAACCGCGCCCGTTTCGGTTAAGTTGTTATTAATAATCCCGTGATATTGAAAAGCTCCACCGGTGGTTGAGATATAAACTTTTCTGGCCGTAACTAGTGGCGAAGTGGAAATGGGAATACTTGAAAGCGTAATTCCAAGATCGGCCCCTAACGGAGTTATCCCGGCACTCGCGGTTCCTGCAATGCTTTCGACCTTTGATTGCGCCTCGTAAAACGTCACCAGGACTTTATATTCAGTTAATAAAGCAAGTGAACCTCCGGCCAGAGCGGCAACGGTTGGGGCACCTGGCATGTCCATAACTATTGGATGAGTATCGGTTCCTGACTCTAGAACAATCTTCGCTTTTTCGCGTAAGAATTCCCAGTTATGAGAAGTGGCAATTTCTTTAACGCCTTCATTGATCCAACGTAAAACCTTTGTCTTGAATGAATTGGAAGTGTCGCCAAGTTCGGCGGATAAATCATTAATAAGGTCGAGTCCGTTCCATCCCATTTTGTTCCCTGTCCTTGGTCTCGAATTCATTTATCCATTTGAACTATTTTCGATTAACCCTGGCTCAAATTAAATAGTGACTACGAGGCTTAGAAGTTAATAAGCAGGAGCGCCCGAAGACGCCCCCGTGATTTACTTAAAGATCAATAAAGATTTCAAGAACTACAGAGTCGGCAGCAACGGCATCAAAAGCGATACCAATCGGAGACATAGCAGTAGTAACAGAGGCAGGGGCAGTTAAGTCGCCATCAACGTCGGCGTAAATCATGCCACCGGCAACAGTTGCGGTCGCAGCATAGTCAAACTTACCAAAAGCAAAGTAGCCTTTAGTTTGCAGAAGGCATCTTGCACCTACAGCACAAGAAACTTCAGTGACTATTCCGACGGGCTTCGCGCCCTCTGTCGCACAAAGCTCAACGCCAATACCGTCGTCAGTTACGCGGTCAAGACAGACCGCCATCCCTCTAGTGATTGCTCCAGCGGCAGAGTTCACGAATGCTCCATACTGCTTAGACTGATTCTTAATAGCGCCAAGGGCGTTGTACGTTCCTTGAGCGAAAACATTAGCTGTCGCCAATGTCATAAATAATGCTAAAAATAATTTCATAACTTCTCCTGTTAATTTTAAAAAACTAATTACGCTACTACTGTGATGCCGGCGAGTTCAGAGTTCTTATTTCTGTTATTACAGAAAAGGTTCCCCATAAATAGGACGCGCTCTTTAATAGCGTTTGACCCTTCAAGGAACGGGAAAGACTGAGTCGCAAGATCTTCATCCTGGTGAACATAAAGTTTAGTGTAGTCATTATTGATGTAATAAATTGACTGCGCCTTCATGTGTGAATCAATCAAGTGAGGGATGCCGTTATACATAAGAACTTTCTTCTGGTCATGACCGGCACCCGAGAAGCTTGAATCATCGGCAAGAATTCTCTGGTGATCTTTTAAAAGACCCCAAACTTCGTTATAAGTATTTTGCTTCATTACTGCCCAATGAGGACGGTCATTGCCTTCAGTCGCGCCACCTAGAGTAAGCTGCATTGAAACTTCAGTGAGTGCCCCGGCCAAGTTTTTAACATAGGCAAGCCACGCATCTGCACCGTTTTCGTCTTTAATGTCACCAACTGAGAGCGTAGCGTAGTCACCAGTGGCCGCAATAATAGACCCAAGGCCATTAAGCTCTTTAGCGTTAGCAGAAGAACCAAATACTGAGCGAGCAATACGGCCATCAAAACGCTTTCCAGCGATCTTAACTTTAGAAGTTAAAAGATTTAGGATTTGAGTCTTTGAGCCTTTGTTTTTAAGAATATCAGTCTTAGCGATTAGAACGGTTTCATAACCAGTTTTCCAATCAACTTCAGCGCGAGTAATGTCTTCTTTTTCAGAATCAGAAAGAGACTCGGCACCCGTGTACCATCCGCCTGTAGTGTCGTCTTCGGCACCAGAGATGATTACCGGAGAGCTGATCTTGTTTCCGCCATCAAGCTTTTCGCGAGACTCGTAAAACTTACGAAAGCCAGCGGCAGACTTAAATGATCCGTCGGCCAGTTCTTTCATTACTAGGTCATGAGTGACCGCTTGTAACATTGCATATGTAATCGCCATAAAAAAATTCCTTTTTAGTTTGAGTAACGGTCAAGCAAGGCACTTGCGTATGCTAGACCTTTTAGTTTTGGATCAATTGCCTTAACCTTGTTTCCGGTGCGGGCATTTACGGCCCCGCCGGTTGGCTTAGCACTAACTTTCGCCTGGGTTTGTGTTACTTTTGATTTTGATGCTTGCGCTTGCATCGCCTTCATTCCGTACATAGACCCGATAACTTCCTCTACGGGTAATCCAGTCGCGGCCCACTTCTTTTTAACCTCGTCCTTATTGATCGTTAGCCCGAGTTCCTTAAAGGATTGCTCAAGGGGTGCAAGTTTAGTCATTTCGCTATCAAAGCTATCCACGATAAGCTTGTCTTCGCGTTGAGCGAGACCCTTTTTCGTTTCTGCTAATTCTGCGCGAATGGCCGCAAGCTGCTGATCAAGAACAGGGTTAGAAAATTGCTTAACCGTCCCGTCATAGGCCCGTTTAACTTCTTCAAAAATATCTGGTGCGTTTGCCTCTAACTCCTTGAGTGCAAAGGTCCATTGCTGAAGTTCTTGAAGTTGTTGTCCATGCGCCTTCTGGGCGTTGTTAAATTCCTCGATAGCAGAATTAAGTTCTTTTTCGGCACCCGACTTCTCTGAATCCCATGCTTTCCTCTCTTCCGAGAGCGATTGAGTTTTCTGAGTGTAGTCTTGTCCTTTTTGAAGAAACTCTTTAAGCTGATCAATCGATTCAACCCTGATAGGCGTTTCGTTATGAACTGCACCGATTGAATTTACCTTCTCAAGCCATGCGTTTTCGTCAGTTTCCTGACCTGCCGCTTGAGATTTGTCACTTCCTTGTGAATCTTCTTTCGATGCCTCACCTTCGTCGTCCTGACCAAGTCCATATTTATTTGGGTCAAGTCCTGCGTCTCTAAATGCTTGATCGTCGTTATCACCAAGGCTTACCGAAGAACTTTGAGAGAAAGCATTAGAGGCACTGGTTGCACCTTCGCTCACTCCGCCCGTTTCTCCTGCTTCGTTTGCCTCGTTCATTAATCTAAATTTCATCATTTATCCTTAGTTGGCTTGGTCGAGTTATTCGACTGCCGTGAGTGGATTTTGGGTCATTTGCGCTTGCTGATCCTGAAGGGCGAACTGTTCTACGGCCTTCATTTCTTCCGGTGCCAAGGCCTGAGGAGCGAGATTTGCCTTCATCATGAGCATTTGTTTCTGCATCTCCTGAACTTGCGCCTGGGCCTCTTGAAGCGCCATTGCCGCTTGGTCGTTTTCGCCAAGGATTCTTAGGAGTTCTTGTTTTTTAGGAATGTTATTTATAGTGGCGTAGGTTTTAAGATCAATTAACCCGGCCAGGAGCATTTCTTTGTAAGTTTGCTGAATTATTTCTGGGTCATTTTCTAAAGTTGATGCCTCTGGAAACGAAAGCTCATAAGTAAAATCTTTCATCATGCGCGGATCAAACTTTAAGAATTTGATTCTGCCGTTAGCGTCTTCCGAACGAAGCTTTCTTTCGGTTGACCATTTTTTCATAATGCGAGAAGTGATTAAAATATCGCGGCGATAAATGGCCGATGCAAACATATGTGATTTTAAGCGAATTCTACCAAGGGCTTGCTGCTGAAGGCGACGGAGCATAACGCCTGACGGATCGCCCTTAGGAGACTCTCCAAAGACTGTTTCACCGGTGCCTTCGATGCGGTTCATGGCCTCGTATTCGCGGCGACTTCTTTGTTCTAATTGAGTAGACACTTGCCCAGGTGGGTAACGATTGGCCTCAGTGCCTTGTTCTTTAGTAACGACTAAGTCATCCTCATCGGTCAAAGTATCTGAATCAACGCCTGACTGAGCATCAACTACCCAGAGGGAGCTTGCG
>JALYPT010000029.1 GCA_030856205.1 bacterium
AGATGAAGTACTAAAGAAGATTAAAGAAGATGGAGTCGCTGTAGTAGAAGCCGCTCGGCAAACAGGAGTTAATGTCAAAACCATCTATGGCTGGCTAGGATCTAAAGCCCGTGAGGGAGATCCCATCTTGGAGATCAATCGCCTTAAGCGTGAGAATGAAGGATTAACGGCTTTAGTAGGAGCATTAACTGTTGCTGCTGCAAGGCAAAAAAAGGGGCTTCCTCCCGAGCGTTGGTTTCAAAACTAGAAGCAAGTCCAATGACTAAAACTGCTCTAGCTAAACAAAGAGGGATTCGCAAATTCTAGTTTCAATCGCATAGGTAGGTAGATACCAAAAACGACACCTCTCATGGAGTACAATGGTTAGGCTTGGAAGCTTAATCATTAATCCAAAAAGAAATGTCGCATTCGAAGATTACCATAGAACAACGCTGTAAGATACAGTCGTGGCTGGAGCTTGAAATGAGTCAGTCAGAGATGGCCAGAAGACTTGGAATTCACCAGTCCACAGTTTCTAGGGAGTTAATGCTTAACAGGTTCCCTGATGGGCACTACCAAGCGCAACATGCTAACAAACTTTCTCAGCTTAGGTACAAAGCCGGAAGAAGAAAAACCAAAAAACTTGTGAAAGACAAAAGATTAAGGAGAGCAGTCATTAACAGACTTAAGAACAAGGACTCACCAGAGCAAATTACTGGAAAGAGGAAACGAGCTGGCAAGACCACAGTCTGCCCTGAAACTATTTATCAATACTTGTATACAGAGAGGAAAGATTTAATCTCCTTGCTTCGGCAGAAGAAAGGAAAGTACCGAAGACGAAAAGGTACCAAAGCCCGTGAAAAGGCCAGGGAATGGGCTAAAAAGACTTGGATTACAGAAAGGCCTGAATATGTTAACAACAGGAGCAGTATCGGTCACTGGGAAGGAGATACTGTGAGAGCTAAAGAAAAAACCGTAGCCATTGCTACCCATGTGGAAAGAGTGAGCGGTTACGGCTTAGCAATCAAACTTGAGTACGCAACAGCACTCAACATGCACAATGCTACAGTCAAAGCATTCAAGAAGATCCCGAAAGCAAAGAGGCTGTCGGAAACCAATGACAATGGATCAGAGTTTGCACACTTTGAACTGACTGAAAGAGAGCTTGAAATGAAACAATATTCAGCCTTGCCGTATCATAGTTGGGAACGAGGCACTAACGAGAACTGGAACGGTTTACTGAGGCAGTTCTTTCCTAAAGGATCATCCTTTGCTACAGTGACACAAAGAGACGTTGACAAGGCAGTGAGGAACCTCAATCATCGTCCTAGAAAAAGGCTTAATTACTTGTCTCCTTATGAAGTGTTTGTTTTAGGCTTAAAGCCTTAGATTATGCAATTGAAACTAGAATGTACCATTCCTTGAGTTCAAACCACTAGCGCAAACCTGTAGAAAGGATTAAGGTTTTACTATGAACACCTACAAACGGTTAAATTTCAATGACAGGGAGGAAATATCCAGAGGATTAGCTGCTGGATGGACGTTCAGCCATATTGCTCACAATATCTCACGGCCAGTATCTACAGTGTCTCGGGAAGTATGGAGTAACTGTCAGTACAAACGTACCTACAGGGCAGAACTGGCAGACCAGAAAAGCACCATCACCAGGTGCCGTCAAAAGCAGTCAAAAAAGTTAGAGACGAACGTATCCCTTTTAGAATACGTCTTAGTCAAACTAAAGACCAAACAGTGGTCGCCTGAGGCAATTGCCAACAGGTTAGTGGTGGAGTACCCTTTGGATATGACTATGCGAATATCCCATGAAAGTATATATACATATATCTACTGCCTGCCTAAAGGTAATTTGAAAAAGGAATTAATCTCTGCCCTAAGGCAAGAACGGAATTTAAGGAAGAAACGAGAACAGTCTCATGCTAAACGGAGTAATATTACCAATGCAATTAGCATATCTGAAAGGCCTTCCGAGACAATACTTCGGACAATTCCAGGACACTGGGAAGGAGATTTAATTATTGGAAAGGATCATGCTAGTGCTATGGGGACTCTAGTAGAGCGAGTAACAAGATACACCCTACTCATTCCACTGAAAGCTAAGGACGCCTACAGTGTCAGGATCTCTTTTTCCAAAGCCATTAAACAATTACCAAGACATTTAAAGTCTAGCCTTACCTACGATCGTGGCTCTGAGATGGCAGAGCATGAATTGTTTACCAAGGACACTAAAGTTCAGGTTTACTTCTGTGATCCCCACTCTCCTTGGCAAAGAGGCACTAATGAAAATACGAATGGCCTCATTCGCCAATACTTTCCAAAGGGTACTGACTTCAATCTAGTCACTAAAAAAGAGATCCTGCGGGTGCAAGACCTCTTAAATGACAGGCCAAGGAAAGTACTAGCCTATGCCAAGCCAGACGAAGTGTTTATCCCGTTATTAACTAGTAAAGTTTTGCGTTAGAGGGTTGAATCCAGCTATTTAAAACAAAAACAAAAAAATTTATAATTAAACAAAATAGAAATTGAGTATATTTATGAATCGTTGGAACGGTGGCCTGAGCTTATTATAACTATGCTGTCGGATCATGATTATATGGAAAGTCTGACAGATAAACTCAGTATGATAAAAACTCTTATCCCTAAAATTAATCATCTTTAATTAGAGGTCCTATTT